>NZ_JBYCKM010000039.1:0-99192 GCF_057473385.1 Alkalihalobacterium sp. TH-98
GAGGTCACACCCGTTCCCATGCCGAACACGGAAGTTAAGCTCTTCAGCGCCGATGGTAGTTGGGGGCTTCCCCCTGTGAGAGTAGGACGTCGCTAGTCACAAAGCACAATCCAAATGGGTTGTGCTTTTTTAGATTCACTTTGTTTATGATTATTTAATTTTTCTTTTCAAAGAGCTGAGTAGATACTCCTTTATGTATTAAGAGGACTCAGAAGCTCTTATTTATGAACAATATGCCCTTTTGGTCAATTTAGCGGACTCACAGGCCCTTATTGCATGAAAAGTTGGTAAATATCACATGATTTTATGTAAATAAGATCCTCTCAGTCCTCATAAGTCATCAAAACGATGATTTTTGTATAAATAAGGGCTTCTCAGGTCCCTTTTCCCACGTACTCTCTAAAGTTGCTTTAACATGCACTAAAACAAATTTTACTTTTTTGTATGAAAACGGATGAGCAGCTTCTTGGCAGGGGAAGAGCGGATAAAGCGAAGTGTAAAAGGAAGGTCATGTTATGTTACGTTATTTGAATAGAAGACCTTCCTTGTTAACTAACTTTTTATATCAAAAAGGAAAGAAAAACGGCAGCAACAAGACCGCAATTAAGCCGATGAGGAGTTGTAAAGGTATACCTACTCTTACGAAGTCAAGAAATGTATATTTCCCTGCGGCCATAACCATCGCGTTAGGAGGTGTAGCTACTGGTGTAGCAAATGCCATACTCGAAGAAAAGGCAACGGCCATCACCATAGGAAAAGGGCTAACTCCTAATTGTTCGGCTGTTAAAATAGCAACTGGAAATAACAAAACAGCTGTAGCAGTGTTACTAATAAATTGACTAAACACTGAAGTAATAGCATACAGACCTGCAAGGACAGCAATAGGTCCAATCGCTCCTAAACTTTGGATGAGGCCTTCAGACATAAAGGTTACCCCGCCTGTTTTTTCTAATGCTGTAGCCATTGGAAGCATACAGGCAATAAGAATCACAGTTTGCCAGTTAATAGCATGGTACGCCTGATCTGTTTGTCTCACACACCCTGTAAATACCATAAGTAAGGCAGCAACGACAATGGCGACAACTGCTGGAACCCATTCAAACACCATCGCAAGTAACATGAAAAATAGGATGACACCTGCAATCCTGCTTTTTTTAGTAGTATTCGCTGGATCCGTATCCTCAGCAGACGATTTGAGTACAACGGTATCGTTCTTTTCAGCAGAAAGAAGATTGATATCTTTCCACTTCCCATGAACGAGAATCGAATCCCCGTATAGTAATTTTTCGTCAGCAGTCGCCTTTTTGGCTGGTCTAAACTGATGCTTCATTGCTAATACCGTTAATCCGTACTTTTCTCTAAAATTAACTTCCTTAATGGTCTGATTAAGTAATCTTGATTGAGGCGTTAAAATGACTTCAGCTAAATGAGAATCCTCAAGTTGATATGGTTCTCCTTTATATAAAGTCATTCCGGTCTCATTACATAATTTTATAACGGCATCTTCTTCACCAAATATAAGAAAAGTATCTCCAGCTTCAACTACATAGCTAGGCTCTACCGTTATTCTTTGAGATTGTGCACGTCCCGCAAGGTTTAATAGGGAAGGGGCCCCTTCTTTAATTAATTCTAGAACGGTAATATGATACGTACTTGGTAAGTGAAGCTGTTTGATCGTATGGCCTATGATGCTACTTTCTTGAGGTACTTTCACAGAAAAAATGAAATTTGTTATTCCGTATTGATCAACTAGCTCAGCTGCATCAAACGTACCTGTTGTACCATCTTTATTTTCAACAGGTTTATCGAGCATTCTTCGCCCAATAAACCATAAATAAAGAATGCCTCCTAAGAGCATAATCAGTCCAATCGGTGTGAACGAAAAGAAGTTAAGTGCACCATATCCAGCATCATGTAAGCTCTGACTTGCGATTAAGTTTGGTGCAGTACCAATTAGGGTTAAAGCTCCGCCCATACTACTAGCAAAAGCTAGAGGAATTAAAAGCTTTCCAGGGTGAAGTTGCATTTGCCTGCACAAACTAACAACGATAGGTAGGAGAATAGCGACCGTCCCAGTATTACTTATAAAGCCGCTCAAAACAGCTACTAAAGCAAGCATAAAAATGGTTAGTTTCCATTCACTATTACCTGTACTTTTAACTAATAAATCTCCGGCTTTTTGAGCTAGTCCACTTTGAAAAACACCTGCTCCAACAATAAATAAAGCGGCAACCATGATGACTACACTATTAGAAAAGCCAGCAAATGCTTCTGGTACATCAATTAAACCTGTTAATAATAAGGCTAAAAGAGAACTGATGGCAACTAAATCTGCTCTAAAACGTGGAATTAGAAAACAGATGGTAGTTATGATTAAAATTAGAAAGACCAATTGCATATCTGTAATCATATTTGTTTCCTTTCAACTGTGTCATCCATAGAAATACACTCTATTTCTAAAAGGAATAAGAGCATTAAACAGTTTTATAATTGCTAAGTACTTAAGTTACAACCAGCTATTAAGGAACTTTTTTATTATTGTGCACGTTAGACGAGATATTATAAATATAGAAACCATGCAATTTGAATTAATGTAAGAATAAATTAGCCTATTGACTCCAAAAAAAGAGGAAGGACACAACATGTGCCTTCCTCTTTTACTAAATATAATTATTTTCTAATGTTTAATAATGCACGTTCAGCGTTAACGATACCATGTCCATAAAGCTCGTCATATCCATTTTTACCAGCATCAACTGCTGTTTGTTGAAGGCGAGTTTGTACTTGGCTTGGAGATGGTTTTTTACCTGTTATTGCTAGCTCCTGTGCGATATATGCTGCTGCTACACCTGAAACTTGAGGAGCAGCCATTGAAGTACCGCCTTTCCAACCATATCCATTTCCAAATAATGCTTCGGCTTCTGGCCCACGGCCTCCAAATTGCATGTAAGTTGGAACTGCACTTAATACTAAGTATTTACTTCCACCTAGTCTATCTGGTCCTAAATCTCCACCAGGTGCACCTAAGTTGATCGCACCATTTCCGTAGTTAGAGTAGAAAGCTAAACGATCTTCCGTTCCAAAACCGCCACCAGTTGCGGAAACTGTAATTACTCCAGGCATTTGTGCTGGTACGAAGAATACTGCACCACGAGCTTCCCAACCGTCGTTTCGGTTAGCATTTTGCCAATCTGCAACTTTTGCTGGGCTCTTTAAATCTTGTGCAGAGTTACCAGCAGAAGCAACTACTGTAGCTCCTTGGTTTACTGCATAGCGAATGGCACGGTTATAAGCAACATAGTCTGCAGCACTGTTTCCACCGCGAATTTTTTCGCCAGTCTCGGGATCTGTGTAGAACCATTGACCAAGTAAACGAGTACCACCTAAGCTCATGTTAATTACATCAGCACCATCGTTAGCAGCTGCAATAATGGCATCAGTAATCCAAATTTGTTGTGCGCCACCTGTTGCACCAAACACACGATAAGAACGTAATGTTACTCCTGGAGCTACACCTTTCATATTACCGTCTGCTCCAATTGTTCCAGCTACGTGTGTACCATGACTGTTAAAATCCCAAGAGTCAGTAGTACCGGGTACGAAAGTTTTTGAGCCCTCCTCGTCAACAACGTGTGCTAAATCTGGATGATCAAAGTCAAAACCACTATCAATAACAGCAACGACTACATCTTTTCTAGCATCTTTGTAGATATCGTGGCTAGCACCGTTATTCGTTACTTGCTCAATATCCCACTGATAGCCAGACTCCCAAATGTTTTGAATTGGAGCTGCTGAAGCAACTTCTTCACTGGCAACTTCAAATTCAGGTAAATCAAGCGTTACTTCTTGAGAAGGACCGATTGATAATACATGACGATTGTTCATCATTTCTTTTAGGAAAGTAGCAGGTGTATCCGTTGTAACCTCAATAACTCCAATTTGAGGAACCTCATATGTAACTTCTCCACCAGCATTTGAAATGATTTGCTCTACGTTATTTGGTAGACTTTCAGATTTGAATACGACTAGTAAACGTTCCGAACTTGAATTAACCTCAGTTTTCCCATTTGCAAATGCACTAAAACTAAATGATGAAAGGGCTAATACTAGAGTAAGGAATCCGATAATAGATTTCTTAAGTGTGTTTTGCATCATAAAACTCCTTTTAGTTACGATTTTTTAAATAGAAATATTGTTCTACTACGATTTTCTGAATAAATTCTGGTTTTTACCTCCTTTTTTTAATCTATGGTGTAAATGATAAGGTAATTAAAAGTGTATTTCGAATAACGAAAGAACTAATTTTCTGAATAATTAAATAGATAGACATTCCTATATCTTTTATTAAAAAGCTCCTTTAATTAGATATATTTTTTAGATTTTAATGAATAATTGGTAAAATTAGCTCAATTATCGTAAAAAATATAACAGAATATTATTTAGAATTGAACTTCAGGAGTGACCCGGCTATTAATTCTATACGTAAGACCTAATAATAAAGACGTGTTTATACCGGTTTTAAGCAGACTAGTATCCAAATAAAGTGTAAATACTAAGAAAAAATAATTATAGTAGATTATGTCTATATACTCATTTGACTATTTCTCACTAATATTTACAAAAATAGGGATTTACTTTAATACTTCTCTCTTATAGTAAATTTGTTAAAGTGAAGGGAGAGATTCAAATGAAAAAGTGGTTGAAAAGAACAGCGATGTTAGTTGTAGGTTTAGGATTGGTCACACAGTTATTTGTACCTAGTCAGTCGTTAGCGACAAGTCAGTCAAGCTTTCCAGTTCCAGAACAAAAAATTGTAAACGTGGCTCATCGTGGTGCATCTGGACATGCTCCTGAACATACGATGCTTGCATACGAACTTGGTTTAAAAATGAAAGCAGATTACATTGAAATTGATCTACAAATGACGAAAGACGGTACCTTAATTGCCATGCATGATACAACGGTTAATAGGACGACTAATGGGACAGGCGGGGTAAAAGATTTAACGATTGAAGAGATTAAATCTCTAGATGCAGGTTCGTGGTTTAATACTAGAAACCCAGGGAAGGCAAAGGAGGAATATGTTGGACTTAAGGTACCAACGTTAGAAGAGATTTTTCAGCGGTTCGGCAGGAGCACCAATTACTACATTGAGACAAAATCGCCAACTTTATATCCTGGAATGGAAGATAAGTTGCTAGAGTTAATGGATGCATACCGGTTAACAGGAGAGAATGGTCGTTCAAGAAAAGTCATCATTCAATCTTTTCATCCAGATAGCTTACTAATGATTAATCAAATGAACCGAAATATCCCGCTTGTTCAGCTTATTTCCACTCCTTTACTTGGAGAGGCAACGGAGGCACAATTAAATAGTATCAAACAATATGCGATTGGTGTGGGACCAAACTTAAATCGGATTAATCAAGATTTTGTTGAGCGCGTTAGAAATAATGGTTTACACATTCATCCGTATACTGTGAACACAGAGGAAAATATGAGGAAAGCATTAGACTGGGGAGTGACGGGGATTTTTACGGATTATCCAGACCTGTTTGATCAAGTCATTAAAGATTTTAAAAGAAAGAAATAACCTCTTTGCTCGAATAAAGAAGCGTATCAGAATGCTAGTCGAAAATAAGGATAGTGGTAGAAGACGAAATAAGCCAGTTCACCCATATGTTATGGGGGACTGGCTTTCTAGTACATATTTGTCTTTTTTTCGTTGACACCTTTTCATTAATTATTATTGTATAGGTATTCTAAAATCCCATATATATGAGCTGTTTTAAGAAGTATTTTTTCGTGATCATATAAAATGAAACTCTTTATGGAATATAAAGTGACCACGCTCTTCATCAGTTATATTATCGTCTACGTAGCAAGTATAATCTCTTCATTTGCATCTTCATTAAAATTAGGTAAAAAGCTAGATTGAAAGTCTGGAGTATTATTGTTATTAACTTTGGAGGAACAGGCTGTTAACAGTAATACTATTGCTAATAAAAAACCGACCTTTCTTTTCATATAAACCACCCCTTATCAACAGAAATGAAATAAAAAAAACAATCATATTACGTGCTCATCTTTAACAAATTATATCCTAATATTGGAATGTGACTAGAAGAAAAACTATGATCTCGACTATGGACAAAATTATTTCGATAATCTAAACTATTTCCATATGAATTAGATGCGATAGTAAAAAAAAAATGGTACTCTACTATTATGTTTTCTTTTTACTTGAATACGATTCTCTTACAAAACTAGCATTAAAAAATAGATTAATGAGATGAAAGGGATATTTATATGGCCTATACAAAAGAACAAAATGGTGTTTTTCCAGCAGTATGTCCACTTGACTGTCCTGATCAATGTGGCCTGCTGCTACATAAAAAAGACGGAAAAATTATTAAAGTAGTTGGTGATCCTGACCATCCAGTGACACAAGGAAACATTTGTAACAAAGTTCGTCATATGACCGACAGAATTTATGACCCGAAACGATTAGAGTATCCACTAAAGCGAGTAGGTCGTAAAGGGGAAGGGAAGTTTGAACGAATTAGCTGGGAAGAGGCAATTAATGCAATTAAGGATCGCTGGACTAATCTGATTGATAGTAAAGGCCCTGAAAGCATTCTTCCTTATGGGTTTTATGGAAACATGGGAAGAATTAGTGCGGAAGGAATGGACCGTCGCTTATTTAATCGATTAGGTGTAAGTATTCAGGATCAAACGATTTGTTCGGCAGCTGGATCCAAAGGGTATAGTTATACGATGGGTGGAAGCTATGGTACTGATCCTGAGGAGACGATCGATACGAGATTATTTATTTTCTGGGGTGTAAATGCTGTAAGTACGAATATGCATCAAGTAGCACTTGCACAGAAGGCAAGAAAAAATGGAGCGAAAATCGTCGTAATAGATGTCCATAAAAATCAAACAGGGCGCTTAGCGGACTGGTTCATTCCCATTTTACCTGGTACCGACGGGGCACTGGCGCTTGGAATTATGCACATTTTGTTTGCTGAGAACATGACCGATCATGATTTTTTAAAACAGTATACAGTTGGGCACGAAGAATTGAAAGATCACGTGGAGCAGTACGATCCCAATACGGTATCTAATATTACGGGAGTTCCTGTTGAGGATATATATAAACTTGCACGAATGTATGGTCAGACGTCACCTTCGTTTATCCGGATCGGAAACGGATTACAGCATCATGATAACGGCGGAATGGCGGTCCGGACAATCGCGTGTCTGCCTGCCTTAACTGGCCAATGGGTGATAAGAGGCGGCGGTGCAATTAAAGGAAATGGTGCCTTTTTAAATCACAATGTTAGAGCTCTCCAACGCCCTGAACTAAGACAGAATAAAAACGCTCGTGTTATTAATATGAACTTGATCGGGCAAGCATTATTGGAGACGAACGAACCAATTCGATCTATGTATGTTTATAACAGTAATCCTGCAGTAGTTACACCAGAAGGGAATAAAGTTCGTCAAGGGTTGGCAAGAGATGATTTATTTTTAATTGTTCATGATTTGTTTTTAACAGAGACGGCGATGTATGCAGATATTGTATTACCAGCGACTTCTTCGTTTGAGAATACAGATTTTTATACGTCATATTGGCATCATTATATGCAAATCCAGCAGCCTGTTATCGAACCGTACGGGGAAAGTAAATCAAATCCTGATGTTTTTCGACTGATCGCTAACGCTTTTGGGTTTCAAGAGGAGGCATTCAAGGATACTGATGAACAATTAATCCGCCAGTCAATTGACGATGTAGATAATCCGTACGTAAAGGACATTACCTATGAATTACTAATTGAAAAACAATATGTAAAGGCAGATAGAAGGATTGATCTTTTAAATAACCTTCCAACCCCGAGTGGAAAAATTGAATTGTATTCCGAGCAAATGGAACGAGATGGATATCCAGGACTGCCAACGTATACTCCGATTGTGAATGACGGTGACTTGCCATTTTTATTTATTCCAGCACCGAATCATAACTTTTTAAATTCAACGTTTTCCAACAATGAAAAGCATATTTCCTTAGAAAAGTATCCGCGGCTGCATATAAATAGCAAAGATGCAGAAAAACGCTCCATTGAAGATGGCGATACAGTTCGAGTCTGGAATGACCGCGGGGAATGCGAACTGGTTGCAGCAGTTGGAGAAAATGTTTTACCAGGTGTAGTCGTTAGTCAGGGATTATGGGCTGATTTGCCTGGAAAGAAATATTTCGTTAATTCACTCGCACCCGATCGAGTAGCAGACATGGGTGGGGGAGCAACATTTTTCTCTGGACGCGTAGATATTGAGAAAATATAAATTCTTTGAGTAAGAGAGCATCGTTGTTAGAGATGCTCTTTTACTCTGTTCTTGAAAAGCTTGAATAGAATGGGATTACAGTTTGATACTAACAAAATAGTCCTTTGGAAAGGAGAACTATATGAATAAGGAAGAACTAAAAGAAGCGATGAAGGACAAAATTGACAATGTTAAAAGCGGTAAGGTAGAAAGTGAGACCTTTAATATCAGTAGACCTCCTGAAGATTTTGGTGATGCAGTTGAACTCTTTTATAATGAGAAAGAAAAATGTTTTAAAGCTGTCGTATTTGACCCGCAAACAAATACCATTTTTAGTGAAGAAAAGATGGAAGATGAAAAAGAAGTCAGTTCTTTTATTGTTAAGACAGTAAGATGATATTGACAGTATTTTTTACGTAGCGCAAATCGTGCTGCGTATTTTTTATGACGCAAACTTAACATAATTAATAGTAGCTTAGTATAGGTAAAGAAATTAAAGGGGAATAAATAACTAGAGGCGAATTCATATTAGTAATCATATAGTGAGAGGAAGAGACGAATGGCGAATTTAGCAACAAATCAACAGAAAAAACGGCGTTTGTTAACTGTATTCGTTACTATTATTTTAGTAATCATAGGTGTGTGGATAATTCTTAATTTTTTACCTGTACAAGAACGAGCAGCGAAGCCGTTCTTCGAAAGTGATCGTCCAATGGTGATTGCACATCAAGGTGGAGAGCATTTGGCGCCTTCTAATACAATCGTGGCATTTGAACAGGCTAGGCAATTAGGTGTAGACGTCATCGAGTTTGATGTACATATTACGAAAGATGAGCAACTTGTTGCTATTCACGATTCAACGGTTGATCGTACAACGGATGGCGAGGGGAGTGTGGCTGAACTCAGTTTAGAAGAAATTCAACAGCTTGATGCAGGACATTACTTCCAAGACCTAGATGGTGAACACAGTTTTAGAGGAAGAGGAATAACGATACCTACAGTGGAAGAAATTTTTGACAACTTTTCTGAAATGAAGATGGTTATCGAGTTGAAAGCGACTAATCCACCAGGCACTCATCAGGTGATGATTGAATTGTTATGGGATCTTCTTCAACACTATGAGCTAGAAGATCGTGTATTAATTGCCTCATTTGATCACTCTATTATTGAAGGGTTCGATGAGTTGGCAGGTGGAAGAGTAGCAATAAGTGGAGGCCGAGAAGAGATTACTAACTTCGTAGTTTTTAATAAGTTGTTTTTAAACGGACTCTATAGACCGAATGTAGATGCCGTACAAATTCCAACCGAAGAAAGCATCTTTGATCTAACGAGTTCCAGATTAATTAAAGCAGCACATCGACAAGGTATGGAAGTTCATTATTGGACAATCAATGATGAAGAAACGATGAAATTTTTATTAGATCAAGGAGCAGACGGTATTATTACAGATCGACCTGATTTATTATTAAATCTGTTAGAAAACCAATAATAGCATGTTAAAAAAAATAAAAGTACCTGGCACCAATTATTATTGGTACCAGGTACCACTGTTCTTATTTACATTAGACAGACGTTTGTCTTTGAATGAATTCAGACTTTAACAAAGAGAATACGACCGTGTCGTGGTATTGAGTCCCGTCGAAATCGGTTTGTCTTAATGTACCTTCTCTTTTAAATCCATAATTCATTAGTAATTTTTCAGAGCCTTTATTTTTGGCAAAGATGTCGCCAACGATGCGGTTTAATCCTAGTGTATTGAAGCCATACGGGAGCACACTAGCTAATATTTCTGACATCACACCACGCCTTTGGAAGTCTCTCCGAATAACAACACCCATCTCCGTTTTCTTATGCCACATGTTTAACTTATGAAAGCGAAACATTCCAACGATTTCATCACTTTGTTTGTTAATGATTACCCAAGGAATTTCTTTTTCTTCTTTAAAATTCTTAAGGCTTGTCTCAATGTTTACCTGGAGCTCTTGTTCTGATTGAACGGGGTGTGGGGTTATAAACTTCATCGTTTCGGCATTACTCATAAATACAAATAAGTCAGAACCGTCTTCATTAGTCATTCCTCGAAGAAAGTAGTTTTCGGTTTCTAGCGTCGGGATCTCGTTTAAAGTACGTTCGGTCATTTTACACCTCAATTCTATTATTCTTTATTAAGAAGAAAGGGCTTTCTTTAAAGCACTACCAATCTGATCAATCGCATTTTTACCTTGATCTATAATACCTGCCATCCAGAAGAAACCGTGGATCATCCCATCATACCTTGTGACTTCCACCGAGATGCCCGACTCTTTAAGTCTGTTAGCATAGGCTTCGCCTTCATCTCGTAGCGGATCATACTCTGCTGTAATCACTAGAGCAGGCGGTAACTCAGTTAAGTCTTCCGCTAGAAGCGGTGAAGCGTAAGGTAATTCCTTTTCATTTTCCTTTATATACTGTTGAGCAAACCAGTCCATCGCTCCTTTGGTTAAAAAGTACCCTTCACCATTTTCACGGTGGGATAATGTATCATTAGCAAAGTTAGTGGCTGGGTAGATAAGTACTTGATAAGATATAGTAGGGCCACCTCGTTCTTTAGCCATCAATGTTACGACGGCAGCTAAATTTCCACCTGCACTATCCCCACCAACAGCCATCCGACTTGGGTCACCGTTATAACGGGTAATATTTTCGGCTACCCATTTAGTAGCGGCATAGCAATCCTCAGTCGCTATAGGAAAGCGGTGTTCAGGGGCAAGCCGGTAATCGACAGAAACGACTACGGCTTCCGCGCGATTTGTTAAAGCTCGTAGTGGTGGATCGACCACTTCTAAATCTCCTATAACCCATCCGCCACCATGAAAATATATGAAGACAGGGAATGGGCCGTCGCCTTCAGGTGTGTAAATACGAATGTTAATTTCCCCGCCGTCAACAGGAACAGAAGTGTTTTCCACTTTAGCGACATGTTCAGGCAGTCCACCTAAAAATTTGAACTTCTGTGTGTTTAAGCGATTTTCCTTCACGGAAAGTTCATTTACAGGTGGAGTTTTTGCAGTGGCCAGTTGGTCTAAAAAGAATTTGGCTTGCGGATCTAATGTCATCTTCAATTCCTCCAATACAGATATTAGTGAAACGATTATGTAAAGATAATAAATCTAGTATGATGCTCGAGAAAAATAATAAAGAATAAATATTCTTCTCGAATAATTCTTGATACCTCTATTGAACCATATCTTATTGGAAAATTCTAAAAAAAATAATGATTTTTTCAAGGATTTTTCAAAGAAATATAGAATTATAAAAGAATAGGAAGCAATGTATCTATTATTATTTCAAAAAAGAGGTGAGAACGTGGTAAGTAAAAATAGACAAATTTTACTAGCACAACGACCAAATGGATTGCCAGACGAATCAACATATAGCTTTGTGGAAACGGAGATCCCTTCATTAGAACCAGATGAAGTTCTCGTAAAAGCTCAATATTTATCGGTAGATCCTTATATGCGAGGAAAGATGAGTGATGCGAAATCATATACAGCGCCATTTGAACTAAACAAACCTCTGCAAGGTGGAGTAGTTGGTACTGTTATTGAATCAAAACATCCCAAATTTAATCCTGGTGATACAGTAACCGGACTCCTTGATTGGGCAGACTATACAGCTATCAACGGAAATGAAATTCGAAAAATAGACCCAAGTCGTGCACCAATTACTACTGCTCTTTACGTTACAGGAATGCCAGGTTTAACAGCGTATTTTGGATTACTCAATATTGGTCAACCAAAAGAAGGAGAAACTGTCGTCGTTTCAGGTGCAGCTGGTGCTGTTGGGATGATCGTCGGTCAAATTGCTAAGATCAAAGGATGTCGTGTTGTTGGTATTGCTGGTTCTGATGAAAAAAATGCGTATTTAACAGAGGAACTAGGCTTCGATGCGACTATTAACTATAAAACGACTGATAACATTCGCAAAGCATTAAAAGAAGCATGCCCGAATGGAATTGATGTGTACTTTGATAACGTAGGCGGGGAAATCTCAGATGCTGTATTCTCACTATTAAATTTTCACGCTCGTATCGCACTTTGTGGTCAAATTGCACACTATAATGATACACAAATTGAAATGGGTCCGCGTTTCTTAGGGAATTTCTTAAAGCGAAGTGTTCTGCTAAAAGGATTTATCGTTTCAGACTATGCAGATCAATATAGAGAAGGCGTTAGTGATTTAGCGAAATGGTTAAGTGAAGGCAAAATTAAATATAAAGAAAATATCGTTGAAGGTTTAGAGAATGCACCAGATGCATTTCTAGGATTATTTAGAGGTGATAACCTCGGTAAGCAACTCGTTAAAATCAGTTAGGTTCTAAGTGATTTTAATTAATTGCAAATAGATAAATAAACTATGAAATGTGAGGATGGTTAAGAATGTCAAGTCAACTATCTGTGAATATTACAGATCAAGTCGAATTACCAGTCATTGCAGCACCGATGTTTTTAGTTTCTGGGCCGGAAATGGTCATAGAAGGTTGCAAAGCAGGAATTATTGGGACTTTCCCACTATTAAATGCTCGTACTGGAGAAATTTTAGAAGACTGGATGAACCAAATCAATGCAGAGCTAGACCAAGCAAGAAATGAAGAACCAAACCGAAAAATTGCCCCGTGGGGAGTTAATCTCATTATTCACCGTTCCAATAAAAGATTTGAAACGGATTTAGAGGTATTAAAAAAATACCAGCCACCAATTGTTATTACTTCACTAGGAAATCCTGCTGAAGTAGTGAAAGTTGTTCATGCATATGGCGGCCTTGTGTTTTCAGATGTAATTTCGACGACACATGCCAAGAAAGCATCAGCTTGTGGGGTTGATGGGTTAATTCTTGTTTGTAATGGAGCAGGAGGGCATGGTGGTACGATTAACCCAGTTGCCTTTGTTGCTGAAGTCAAGCAATTTTGGAATGGTATTACAATCTTAGCAGGTTGCCTCTCGAGTGGAAGAGATGTGCTTGCAGCCCAAGTACTTGGAGCAGATTTTGCTTATATGGGTACTCGCTTTATTGCTACAAAGGAAGCAATGGCGAGTGAAGGGTATAAGGAGATGTTAGTTGAATCAGATGTGGATGATATTCTTTATACCGATGCAATTAGCGGTGTTAATGCAAACTTCCTTATTCCGAGTCTACAAAAAGCGGGTCTTGATCTAGATAATTTACAAAGACCTGATAAAATAGATGTAGCTCACGCTGATCACCATGAAAACGAAGCAAAAGCATGGAAGGATGTATGGTCAGCTGGACAAGGGGTTGGGGCGATTAAGAAAGTTCAACCGATTGCAGAAGTTGTTCGTGAAATGAAAGAAGAATACCAGCAAGCGGCTCAATTAGTAAGTAATAGTTCGTTTGCATCAAAAGTTTAATATATTATATAGGAGGACTCAGGAATTCAAGTTCCTCGGTGTCACAGAGATCTATGTATTTTAAAAATGCATAGATCTTTTTTATTGGAGGTGTTAGTCATATACTTTAGTCATCCTTTTTATTTTGAGCTCAATGATCCTCAGTTTTACTTATATTGTCACTATATAAAAGAGTAAAATATAGTACAATATGAGAAGAGCAATGTCACTTGCTTATTGAAATAAAAAAGGTTTGAAACATGTTTGTTTCTATTTACTTATAAAGTTCTACTTTTAATGGTAAGATATGAGTAGTAATTATACGTATTTCATAGAGAATAGCTTGTGTAAGGAGGCTTAACAATGGCTCAACAAAAATGTGAAAGTTGTGGGCACGATATTACGAGAAAAGAAATTACCAAGTCACTATTAAAAGGGTACAGTCCCATTACTTGTAGTAATTGCGGTAAAGTTCATTTAGTGCAACAAATTTCAAAACTAATCATTGCGATGCTAGTTACATTTCCAATTGTATTCTTTGTATTATTGTTATCCACAGCGATTGGGTTATCAGGACCTCAAACGTTTGTAGTAGGTGCAATTCTACTCGCAATTACTTTATTTGCTTCACCTTTTATTGCAAGATGTGAACCAGCTGAAAATCAACAGATGTAGAAAAAATAGTAATATACAAATTAAAAACCCAAAAACGATCCTAGATATTGGATCGTTTTTTTTTTTTGTCTTATTAACGTAACAAATTGTATCCAAATACTAAAATGAATATCTATATGGTTATATAGGTTTAGTAATAAAGGTTGTAGTTTGTCATTAAATGTAAAATTACTTCACACGGTCCTGTATAAAAATACACAGATATTCTTTCTTTTCCGACAAAAAAATAGATAATTCATGTTCTTTTCTAAATTAACAACCAATTATAACACAACTATTTTACTATTCAAAATATTCCGTTAAATTTTCTGTCAAAGTTGTTATTTTATTTAGAGAATGCTTGTACTATTTAGTTATCAAAACAGAGGAGGTATATAGAGAGTGGAGAAACCAAACAAAAATATGACAAGAAGAGACTTTCTAAATCAAGTAGGAAGGCTAGGTGGCGCTGTAGCTGTATTTGGTGCAATGGATACTTTAGGGTTATTCGGAACACCTACATATGCTATGAAAAGTGATTTCAACCTTCCAAAAAAAGGTGACTTACCTAATGGAAAGAATGGTAAGACGATCATTATCCTAGGAGCAGGGATTGCTGGGCTTTGTGCCGCTTACGAAATGTCAAAGGCAGGCTATAATTGCAAAATTCTAGAAGCGCGTGATCGTGTAGGTGGTCGAAATTGGACCGTACGCGCAGGAACAACTGAAACAGAAATTGGGGGTGTAAATCAAACTGCTCAATTTGCAAGAGGGGAATACTTTAACGCTGGGCCAGCAAGAATCCCGCAGCATCATATTACGATGGACTATTGCCGTGAGCTAGGTGTACCGCTTGAGATTTTTACAAATACAAACGAACATGCTTACTATTACCGTGAAAATGTCGGTGCTCTAGCTAATACGAAAATTAGAAAGCAAATGATTAAAGCAGATATTAGAGGGCAAGTTTCTGAGTTATTAGCAAAGGCAGTTAATCAGTCGGCGTTAGATAGCGAGCTATCTGCTGAAGATAAAGAAAGAATACTAACTTACCTTCGTGGTGAGGGTGGATTAAATGCGAACTATCAATATACAGGGTCAAGTGCTCGTGGATATGATATTTTTCCAGCAGCAGGATTAGAGCCAGGAAAAGTTGGTGATCCATATACTTTAAGTCAATTACTTGCGTCTGGTATGCCTAATAGTATTAGTGGTGAATATTCATTTAATCAACAACCAAACATGTTCCAGCCTGTTGGTGGGATGGATGCGATACCGAAGGCGTTTGAAGAACAGCTTCCTGGCAAAATCACCTTTGGTGCTGAAGTAAAAGAGATTCGTCAATCACCTGATGGTGTAAAAATTTTATATACTGGAAAAGGAAAAGGGAACGGCGCAGGAAGCGGTAACGTAAGAGAAATTACGGGAGACTACTGTATTTGCACAATACCTCTACCGGTATTGACGAAGATCCCTGCTGATTTTTCTTCAGAAATGCAACGTGCCATAGGAAGTATCAGTTATGCGACGACAGGTAAAATTGGTCTGCAATACAAACGCCGTTTCTGGGAGGAAGATGAGCGTGTGTATGGTGGGATGACAACAACGAATCTTGATATTAATCAAATTTGGTATCCTTCATCAGGTTATGGAACACAAAAAGGAACTATTGTTGGTTACTACAATTTTGGTAATGATGCTGTGGCTCTTGGGGATATGTCAATTGCTCAGCGCCAAGCACATGCTTTAGCACAAGGAGCGAAAATTCATGGAGCCAATTATAAGAAAGAGTTAGAAGCTGGCTTTTCTCTAGCATGGCATAAAATTGAGTATAGCGAAGGTGGATGGGCAAATTATAATGCTACACAAAGGCAGAATGAGTACGTTATTTTGAACAAACCAGATGGGCGTATTCATCTAGCGGGTGAACATTTAAGTTATATGACAGGCTGGATGTCAGGAGCTATTGAATCCGCATTGATCGCTGTAGGTGCTATCCATGAAGAAGTGATGAAAAGTCCAAGTGTTGCCTCATAACAAAGGAATAATAACAACGAAACTATTAAAAAAAGTATAGAAATTAGAGGAGGAATAAATGATGAAAAAATTTTCAAAAAAAGTTGTAGCATCCGCAATAGTTGGGACAAGCTTATTAGCAGGGGTTACGTTTACTGCAGCAAATGGTGATATGGCTAAACTGATAAGAGGAAACGATGTCGTATTTTTCGGAAGCCAGACTTCTTCCATATCTAGTTCAGTAGCGATACCACATAATTATAATAAACTTTATTTCAGTGGGACGGTTCCGGTTGTAAAAGATAGAAATGGTTCAACTATTTATGAAAGGTATGGGAATACAGAAGAACAAGCGATTACAATCTTAGAGCGATTTAAAAAAGATTTAGAAGGAAAAGGATTATCGATGTCAGACATCACTTATTTACGTGTATATGTGGTTCCAGATCCAGAACATCCAGAAAATCCTGGTGAAATTGACTATCAAGGTTGGTTCAATGCCTATGCAAAATACTTTAATACAGAAGAAAACCCTGTAAAAACCGCTCGTTCAACGGTTGGAGTTGAAGGTCTAGTAAACTCAGATTGGCTAATTGAAATCGAAGCAGAAGTCGCTTACAAAAGCATTAACCCAGGAAAAGGAAAATAAATAAAAACAATTGAGTAGGAGATGAGTTCATGTTACAAAACATCGGAGTTCCCGGTTTAATTTTAGTATTAATAATCGCGCTTGTGATTTTCGGCCCATCCAAGCTCCCTGAGATTGGAAGAGCAGCTGGAAGAACGTTAAGTGAATTTAAAAGTGCAACGAAAGATCTAGTCAATGGAAATGATTCCGAAGAGGAAAAGTCGAAAGAAGTGAAAAGCTGAGGCGATAAATTTAAAAAGGAGATGTAAACAATTGTTTACATCTCCTTTTGTATAAAGGATGTGATCATATGACGGTAAAAGAAATGAATTTAGTCGACCATTTAGAAGAGTTGCGAAAACGATTAATTATTGTCATTAGCTTTTTCCTTCTTGCCCTAATCGTGTCGTTTGCATTTGTTGAAGATATTTATGACTGGCTTATTATTGCTGCCGATCAAAACTTAACGATTTTAGGTCCAAGTGATATTTTATGGATCTATTTTATGATCGCTGGATCGTGTGCGATTATCATAACGACACCGATTATTCTTTATCAAGTATGGAAGTTTGTAGAACCCGCCGTAAATGAAAAAGAGCGTAAAGCAGTTTTTCTGTTTCTTCCACTATTATTTATTTGTTTTACGGGTGGAATTTCATTTGGTTACTTTGTTTTATTCCCAAGTGTTTTATCTTTTTTACAAACATTAGCGGCCGACCAACTGAATACGATGTATACAGCAGAAAAATATTTTAAATTTTTATTACACTTAACTTTACCTATTGGATTTTTGTTTGAAATGCCAATTATTATCATGTTATTAACAAGGGTTGGTATCATTAACCCTGTCATGCTGGCAAAGACAAGAAAAATTGCTTATCTAATCTTAACGATTGTTTCCACGCTCGTTACACCGCCTGACTTTATATCAGCTCTTATCGTTATGGCACCTCTCATTTTACTTTATGAAATAAGTATTAGTATTTCGAAAATAATGTATAGAAAGAGATTGAGAGTTCTTAAAGAAGCTAGTTAAGGTATAAACAACAACAGTAGTTTAGTGCAAAATAATAAGGTCAGGGTATCCTTTTTTACTAAGGAGCCATCCTGACCAGTAGTATAGTCAATTATAAATCAATAGAAATACATTTTTACCCTTTGGATAATAAGGATCGTAAAAAATCCTTATTCACTAACATATCATCTAGTGTATATCCATCCAGTACTTGTAAATAAGCTTTCATAGCCTCATTCAATACATGTTTTAAGCGGCACCCTGAACTAATCATACACATGTTTCGCTCCGCATCAAAACATTCGACTACTTCTAAGTCTTCTGTTTGTCGCACAACACTTCCAATGTTAATTTCACTTGGAGATTTAGCAAGTCTGATCCCGCCATTCCGCCCTCTAATCGTTTCTATTAATCCGAGTTTGCCTAGTTCGTAAACAATCTTACTTAAATGGTTATTTGATATCCCGTAAGCTGTAGATATCTCTTTAATACTAGCCAGTTTGTCCTTAGAGAGAGTGCCTAAGTATAGAAGAACACGAAGAGAGTAATCTGTATAAGTTGTTAACTGCATGCCAACCCCTCCGTTCAATATATCAACGAGTATTATACTTATATTTTATCATAGTAGCATAAAAGAGTATTTTATTTTAGTTTTGTCTATTTCGTGAAAAGATGTATTTCAAATATTGCTTTTTAAATCCTTCCGTGCTTAAATTAAAGATGTATTTTAAATATATGTTTTGATATTTATGGGGAGATGATCGGAAATGACCACTACAAAAACATTAAGTCAAGAAACGATTACAATTATTAAATCAACAGTTCCAGTTCTTGCAGAACACGGGGAAGCGATTACTAAGCGTTTTTATCAAATGATGTTTGAAAACCATCCAGAGTTGTTACATATTTTCAACCACGCAAATCAGAAGCAAGGAAAGCAACCTAAAGCGTTGGCTAATTCGGTATACGCTGCGGCTGCTCATATTGATAATCTGGAAGCTATTATTCCTGTCGTTAAGCAAATTGCACATAAGCATAGAAGTTTAAATGTGAAAGCAGAGCACTATCCAATTGTTGGGAAACATTTATTGTTGGCCATTAAAGACGTGTTAGGGGATGCGGCATCAGATGAAATTATTAATGCCTGGGCAGATGCTTATGGAGTAATTGCGGATGTGTTCATTGCAGTTGAAAAAGAGATGTATAATGAAGCTGAGCAAAAAGAGGGCGGTTGGAAGGAATTTCGTCCATTTACAGTTGCTAAAAAAGTACAGGAAAGTAACGTTATTACTTCCTTCTATTTGAAGCCTTTAGATGGTGAGGAGATTTCGGATTATCTGCCTGGGCAATACATTTCAGTTAAAGCCCTTATTGATGGGGAAGAATATAACCATATTAGACAATATAGTTTATCGGATGTTTCAGGGAAGGACTATTATCGTATTAGCATAAAACGTGAAGTCGCACGTGGAGACATTCCAGCTGGAATCGTTTCAACGTATATGCATAACGAAGTGAACGAAGGCGATGTTCTTGAAATAACAGCTCCAGCCGGTGATTTTGTTCTAAACACCGAATTAACTCGTCCTGTCGTTTTAATAAGTGGTGGTGTGGGCCAAACGCCAATGATCAGCATGTTAAAAACGTTATCTCAACTTCCAGAAAAGCAAATCACTTATATTCACGCAGCGATAAATGGAAACTATCACGCATTAAAAGAGGAAGTAGCAACAGTTGTTTCAGAAAGTAATAATATTGACTATTTTCTTGTTTATGAACAACCAACAGAGGAAGATCGAACAGCCCAAACCTATCAGAAAGAAGGATTTATCGATCTTGATTGGTTAAAAACAGTGGTGCCTAATAACGATGCAGAATTCTATTTCTGCGGACCTGTTCCATTTATGAAAGTAATTAATCAGTCATTAAAAGATTGGGGAGTCCCTGAGGAACAAATCCATTTTGAGTTTTTCGGTCCAGCTGGTGATTTAGAAAAGTAAGATAAGTAAAACGTACAATCAAGGGGAAGTTTAATATTTACGGATAAAACTCATTACTAAAACCGCAATGGCTTTCGTTCCATAGCGGTTTTATTGCTACTTTAGTTGGTTGTTTGAAGGTGGAATGAAATGCTCTTAATCTATATCATCATCGCGGTTGCATTTATTGATACGTTTTCCCAACTTCCGATTATTGCACCTTTTGCCATTGACGTAGGTGCCAGTCCGTTCTTAGTTGGAATTATTATTGGAATGTATTCGTTTGCAAATCTGCTTGGGAATTTGTTATCAGGTGTTTGGATTGACCGTATCGGTTCTAAACGGATTTTATATGTTGGGATGCTTACGGTTGGTGTAATCATCTTTTTCTATTCAACGGTCAGTAATGCATATGAATTGTTAGTCATTCGATTTTTCCATGGAATGGCAGGAGGTCTAATTGTTCCTGCTGCCTTTACGTTTTTAGGTTCCAGAGGTGAACGGGCGGAGAACGGAAGAACCATGGCTTATTCAGGTGCAGGTGTCGGTATCGCTGCGATTGCAGGACCAGCAATAGGTGCAATTGTCAGTGGACGATTTGGTTATGATATTCTTTTTTATTTGATCTCGAGTTTAATGATAGTGTTTGGTGTTCTAGCAACTGTCTTTTTAAGAGAAAAGAGTAAATTAAGAACTTCTGCAGTAAAGAATAATACATTTCCTAAATTCAAAGAACTTGTACCTGCCTATTTATCCATCTTTTTGTTAATGTATTCTTTAGGTTTATTAACGTATTCGTTACCTTTGAAAGTAATCGACCTCAATTTATTTACAGAACTGACAGGGATTTTATTAAGCGTCTTCGGTTTGGTAGCGATAATAATTTTTGTACTCCCAACCAATAGGATATTTGATCAGTGGAATAAATCTAGACTAATGAAAAGTGGTCTAATCGTTATATCCATTGCACTGTTCTATTTAGCCTTTGCTGTGACGTTATCACATATGGTTGTTGCTATGGTTATTTACGGAATTGGATTCGCGCTTATTTTTCCGTCAGCAAGTGGAACAGTCATAGAACGAACAAGGGAGAAAGAAAGAGGAAAAGCATTTGGTCTTTTCTATGCATTCTTTTCATTAGGTGTCATTTGTGGTTCTTTCTCTGCAGGGGTGTTCTCGTTTATACCAGCTTATCAATTTGTTATCGGGGGGATGCTCGTGTTGTCTACAGTATCCATTTATACAATTATTAGGATGTTAAGGAAAACTAAATGAAGAAAATGAAAAATATAAAAAATTTAAAATTATTAAACAAATATGATCAATCTTTTGTTAAACTATTATAAAAGAAAGAGATACGAAAATGCCTTAAACTATCGTTGGTTTAAGGCTATTTTGATGAAGTTTTTCAAAGCTCATTCATGGGGGAATAAGAATGTATGATTTGCTATTATCGGTGGGGGTATTGTTGGGTTACCGGTTGGAAAAGCGTTACTAGAGAAGTTTCCGCGTGTGAAAGTGATCGTTCTAGAAAAGGAAAAGGAATGGGCGTCACATCAAACTGGTCATAATAGCGGTGTTATCCATTCAGGCCTCTATTATAAACCCGGAAGTTTAAAGGCGAAGTTTGCTCGACAAGGTAACGAGTCTATGGTGGCGTTTTGTAAGGAACATCAGATTGAACATGAAGTTTGTGGAAAAGTCGTTGTGGCAACAAATGATGAAGAGCTGCCGTTACTAGAGAACTTATACAAGCGGGGTCTTGATAATCAATTAGCAATTAAGAAAATATGTCGTGATCAATTAAAAGAGATCGAGCTACATGTAAGTGGGAAAGCTGCAATCCATGTCCCGATGGCAGGAATCGTTAACTACAAAAAAGTAAGTGAGACGTTGGCGAAGCTCATCCGGGAACGTGGAGGAGAACTAAAATTAAAAACGAGTGTAGAAAAGGTTAAGGAAAAAGGCAGTGATGTAGAAATAGACACCAATAATGGAACGTTTCAAGCAAAAGTGATGATTAACTGTGCTGGGCTGCATAGTGACCGTATCGCAAAGTTAACGGGTTATTATATGGATATGAAAATTGTTCCATTTCGCGGTGAATATTTTGAGTTAAAGCAAGAAAAAAGAGATTTAGTTAAACATTTGATATACCCTGTACCTAACCCGTCTTTTCCTTTTCTAGGCGTTCATTTTACGAGAATGATAGGTGGTGGTGTTGAAGCAGGTCCGAATGCTGTACTAAGTTTAAAACGAGAGGGATACAAAAAGACAGATATTCATGTAGTTGACTTTTTTGAGGTGATGAAATACCGAGGATTTTGGAAGTTGGCTCAAAAAAATGTTAAGGAAGGTTTTGAGGAAATGACCCGGTCGTTAAATAAAGGTAAATTTGTACAAAGCGTTCAAAAACTCATTCCAGAAATTACAGTCAATGATCTTGAACCTGCGCCAGCTGGAGTTCGGGCACAAGCGTTAAAATCAGATGGGAGTTTAGTAGACGATTTTTACATCATTACAGGCAAACGAAGTATCCATGTGTGTAATGCTCCATCACCTGCAGCAACAGCATCTTTGCAAATAGGAAGTGAAATCGTTAGAAGGATACCTACTCAAAAGATCTTTCATGACATACGAATATAGTGTCAGGACGAATGAAGTAGTTTAACTAAAACAACAAAAAACCTCCTCTAAAAAAACAACTTTTAACCTAGGAAAAAGTCAGAAGTAATAGAAGGAAAAGAATGTTTAAAGGTGAACTATAAAAAGATATGATTTGCAAATTGGAGGAGTAACATTAATGAGTCATTTCATTGAAAATTCGATTAATAGTGTTTTTGTTCATGTTAGTAATCTTCAACGTTCGGCTGAGTGGTACAGTACGTTACTTGGGTTGAAGGTTTTAGAAGATCGTTTCAATGGTGGGCCGGTATATTGGATGGAACTTGAGAATTTTACTGGAATAATTTTAGATGATAATAGTGTAAATATAGCACGAGGTGAATGGAGTAAAGACAATGCCCCATTATATATGTATAGTGCAAAGAGCGTGACCACAGCCTACGAGTGCCTTAAACGAAAAGGGGTTAATATTACTCTTGAAATCGAGACCCCGCATGAAGGATTAACTTTTTTCAACTTTGAAGATCTAGACGGTAATGTTTTTATGGTTTGTAGCTGTGAGGATAACGAAATGCCAATAGAAAAAGCAGCTCCTTCACCTATTCATAACCGAATACCAGCTGTTTTTGTAAACGTTTCCGATATACAAAAAGCAGCCCAATGGCATTTTGATGTATTAGATATCCCACCACGATTGATCCACCCGAAGGAGACCATTGTTGAAATACAAAGTGAAAAGGGTGCGAATATATTACTAGATAATAATCGTTTTCTGAATGGTGATAATTATAAAGTTCGATTTATGTTGGAGACGGATGATATTCATGAAGCTTATTCATATGTTAAAAGAAACCGTATTGAGGTACTTACAGAAAAAGAAGGTCACGGAGACGTAACATTTTTTACTATTCTAGATCCGGATGATCATGTTATTATGGTTTGTCAACCGCACTAACCGAGTGAGTGATCGCTAGGAATAGAAATTGAGTTGAATTCTAATATATAATTCAAAAAAATCTTTTAAAATATCTTAATATTTAAATAAGTCACCAAGTAGAAGAGATTTTTAAGGTATTATACATAAATATAAGGCAAAAGAAGAAAGGCGATCCTTTAGGATGAAAGGGGCATATAAATGACAGCAAAAATTGTAGAACATAAGGAATTAAAATTAGTCGGTATCCCATGTGTAAGCTTAAAGGAGATGCCAAGTAAATATCAAAATGCTAAAGAAGGTTTATTATCTGCATCTAAGCATCTCCCTCATATTGTAAACGAGGCAGTGCATTATGGAATTTGGCCCCAATGTGAAATGCAAAATAATCCTGAAACGCATGTCTACATTTTATGTGTAGAGGTTTCATCCTTTGAAGGAATTCCTGAATGGTTCTTTAAAACAACATTAGCACCACAAAAGTGTGTAGTGGCAAATGATAATAGTGACCGTTGTTTTGATATAGCTGGGGAGAAAATAGAACAATTTATTCATGAAAGGAACCTCAAAACATCACCAGGAGATCAGAAATACACAATCTGTGAAAGGTACAATTATGAAGGTGATGGTTATAGCAGGTATTCATTACCACTGATTTAACCCTAAAGTAACGTGTAGCAACCATCTATCATTTTGATAGCAAATTGATAGCAAAGGTCTAGAGCTCTCATATCGGTGAGGGTTCTTTTTTATCGTTAGAATTACTGCAGCCTAAATCCCACCCTGCCTTTTCGTAAGAATATAGCCTGTCAATAATAGGTACACTGAATGTAGGAAGGTTAGAACATCTTATGCGGTAAAAGATGAATGATTTAATCTAGAATTTTACAATATTCAATTACATAAATGAAGGCATTGTTGACTATGATTAAATCAATTAAATAAAAACTCGTTTCATTTGGCCAATAAGGAGGTTTTAGGCAGTGATTTTAATCAAAGGGGCAACAGTATATCCGATCACGTCAGAAAAAATAGAAAACGGAGATGTCTTAGTAAAAGAAGGTAAAATAGCTGCAATTGGAACAGACATAGAACAAACGTCACAGATGACAGTTTTAAACGGGAAAGGGCTTCACTTGCTTCCTGGTTTTATCGATGCACATACTCACCTTGGTCTTTATGATGAAGGAACGGGTTGGGCAGGAAATGATGCAAATGAAACGATTGAGGCCACTACGCCACATATTCGAGCAATCGATGGAGTCTACCCTCTTGATATTGGGTTTAAGGATGCCGTCAAATACGGGGTGACAACGGTCCACGTAATGCCTGGAAGTGCGAATGTAATTGGTGGGACAACTTCCGTCATTAAAACGCACGGTAAGAGTATAAAGAAAATGATGATTAAAGAAATTGCCGGTTTAAAAATCGCATTGGGTGAGAACCCGAAACGAATTCATAGCCGGTCCACAAACAACGATTCCATAACGAGAATGGGCATCATGGGAATGCTCCGTGAAGCGTTTATTCACGCCAAAAATAGTGATGAGCCAGAAAGCTTAAGAGTAGCTCCTTTGGTAGCTGCCTTAAGAAGGGAGATTCCTGTAAGAATTCATGCTCATCGTGCGGATGATATTTTATCAGCTGTTCGTTTTGCAGAGGAATTTAACTTGGACTTACGGATTGAACATTGCACAGAAGGACACCTAATCGCCGAAGAGCTAAGTGGTCGTAACCTGCATGTAACGGTTGGACCGACATTGACGAGACGCTCAAAGATTGAATTGAAAAATAAAACTTGGGAGACGTATCGAATTTTAACAGATTACGGTATTAATGTATCAATAACGACCGACCATCCATATACACCGATTCAATACTTGAACATTTGTGCGTCACTTGCAGTACGTGAAGGGTTAGATGAGAAAAAAGCGCTAGAAGGGATTACGATCAATCCAGCGCAAAACCTTGGAATTGATCACAAAGTAGGAAGTCTAGAAGTTGGTAAGGACGCTGACATCGTACTGTGGAAAGAACAGCCATTCCACTACCTTGCTACCCCGATGATGACCATGATTAATGGGGAAATTATTTACAAAAAATAAATAAAAAAACCGGTTCCCTTTTTACTATAAATCGATTATTATATAGAAGGTGATGGAGGAAATATGAATATTTAAAAGTATTTCAGTCATATCACAAGCATTGTTGTTAATATTAATGAAATAAAAGAAAATTCGGCGTTTTTTCACTGATTATAAGGAAATGGGAAGGCAATTGGTGCGCCACCAGTTCATACTGGTTCTAGTGGGTTCGATTCCCACCCCGAATTTTAAACAACTTCGAGGGTGGGTCTTATACTACAGGACTGCCCTCTATACTAAGGAGGGATTCAAATGCTAAGAAAACGCGAACTATCGGACTGTCATGAGTTATATGATCTAATGATTGACCCTGCTGTTTTTCCTTTTGTTCGTCACAAGGCCAAATCATATGAGGAGTACCTATTTTTAACGAAACAAACGATTGAGGCTGAGGAACGTGGTGAGCTTATTTCACGTACAATTACTGATGAATGGGGAAGTCCGATTGGAACCATCAATCTATTTGACGTTCAAGATGGTACTGGTTTTCTTGGTACTTGGATCGGTAAACCTTATTTTGGAAAAGGTTATAATCAGTTAGCAAAAAATGCTTTTTTTAGTGAGCTCTTTTTTGAGCTGGATATCCAAACTGTTTTCATGAGAATTCGGAAAGAAAATATTAGGTCTATTAAAGCTGCCCAAAAACTGCCGTACAATATACTGGCAAATGAAGTTAGAACTGATGTTTATCAATATATAAACGCAAACGGTCCAACGTATGATTTGTTCCAAATTGAGAAGGACCAATATCATCTATTTAAAATTAGAGAGCAAAATCATCAGATTAATGAAGAAAGCCAACTAAAAGAGGCATAACAACCGAGCGCATGTGCTCGGTTTTTTTTTTGTAATGTCTTAGAATAAAACTAATATCATAAATTGATATCGAGCACAGGCGCATTGAAATGGGTCGTAATAAAAAAATTGAAAAAATTATGGAACTATATCTGGTGACAAGTAACTTGAAGATCTTCTTTGTGCCGCATCTAATCTAGTAGATTGAAAGATAGGTGCAGTTAATGCTAAGCGGACTGAGAGGCTCTTATTTAGCGGAAAACCGACTGGTTGTGAAGTTAAGCGGACTGAGAGGCCCTTATTTGTTCAAATACATGTGATTTTAAGTGGAGAATTAAGAAATAAGGGCCCTGGAGTCCGCTAAGTATAGAAACTACTAATTTTAATGAAAATAAGGGCCTGTGAGTCCGGTTGATCTACAGTCACCAATTGAGTAAAAAGGCCGGCGCTCACAGCAACGATTTTTATCTTATGAATTCCAATAAAAAAAGCCTCCCCCCTAAAAGTGGAGACAGACGATCATATATAAGGGACAGGCGGATCCGCTGTCCTACTTAAAAAATTTATTGAAGATTTTTTTTAGCATACTGTTTAAACGACTTGGTTTCTTTTGTCTGTCGTTCCTCTAAAAAGTCGTCTAACTTCGTACCTTTTGTTTGCTCCTCAATTTCTTTTTAAACTTCTAAAAGATCAAACCTGGCATTCCACAACATTTGATAAGCCATCTTTGTTTCCTGGGGCATTCCTGGCAGAACCTCTTTAAACACGATCGGTTTCCCCATGCCCTTCAAGTTATCGAGTTCCCCATTTTTGATGGCAACCTTAATTTTATCCTCAGCTACAATCCATATTGCATCCACTGTGGACACCCCTTTCAATTTATTACATTCCTTATATATAGCGTGATCATTGAAACCCTTTAAAAGGGAGTAACAACAGTCGTAAATTGAATGGGTATTAATTAATAGAAAAATAATATACTTACATTATTATTTTTTGATTGAAAATTCAAAAAACAGTCTAAAATATTTGAGGTTAAGTGGTAAAATGAAAAAAGGTGTTGTATTTGTTTATGAATACTTAATGTAAATGAAATTTCGCTGATACTAATTATCCTTTTATCTTAGATGAGGTAAAAAGATTACTATGCTCGAAAGGAGATCTGGTTTTGGAAAACTCATCGAATATCCCACAACCTAAGACGTACGGTCCCCTTGGGAACCTGCCGTTAATAAATAAAGAAGTCCCTACTTTATCCTTTTGTAAGTTAGCTGAAGAGTACGGGCCCATTTATCGCTTTGAAGCTTTTGGTTATTCTACTGTCGTTCTTTCGGGTCATAAATTAGTAGCTGAAGTATGTAATGACGATCGTTTTGACAAAAGTATTGCCAGTCTAATTTCGGTGCGTCCGATCGGAGGAGATGGCTTATTTACAAGTCGAACGAAGGAGGCAAACTGGCAAAAGGCTCATAATATACTTATGCCTTCTTTCAGCCAACAGGCAATGAAAGGTTACCATCCAATGATGGTAGATATTGCATCACAACTAGTACAAAAATGGGCGCGGCTAAACCCTAATGAAACGATTGATGTCCCAGATGATATGACTCGACTTACGCTTGACACAATCGGATTATGCGGATTTAACTATCGTTTTAATAGTTTTTATAAAGAAACTTCTCACCCTTTTATCTTAAGTATGGTTCGTTCGCTGGAAGAAGCGATGTATCGTGGTACAAGATTACCTATCCAAAACAAACTCGCAATAAAAAAGAAACGACAATTTGAACGTGATTTGCAAATGATGTTTTCTCTAGTAGATCAAATCATCGCTGAGCGTAAGGAGAATGGTGATGATGGTGAAACGGATTTACTTGCTAGAATGCTTAATGCAAAGGACCCTCAAACGGGTGAACGACTTGATGATGAAAACATCCGTTATCAAATAATAACGTTCCTTATTGCCGGGCACGAAACAACAAGTGGTCTATTATCGTTTGCCTTATGTCTTCTATTAAAGCATCCGGATGTTCTAAATAAGGCTTACGAAGAAGTGCATCGAGTGGTGGTAAATGGGATACCTACATATCAACAAGTGCTCGAGCTCAAATATATCAGAATGATTTTAAATGAAGCGTTGCGTTTATATCCGACAGCTCCGGAGTTTTCACTTTTTGCAAAAGATGATGTAACGATCGGTGGAAAGTATTTGATAAAAAAGAAAACGGACATCACAATTCTGTTGCCGCAACTTCATAGGGACAAAGAAGCCTGGGGTGAAGACGCAGAACTATTTCGTCCAGAACGATTTGAAGACATGAGTAAAATACCAGATGGGGCCTATAAACCATTTGGTAATGGACAGCGAGCCTGTATTGGGATGCAGTTTGCTTTGCACGAAGCAACGTTAGTATTAGGAATGATACTTCAAAACTTTGAATTCATGGATCATACGGATTATAAGTTGAAAATTAAACAAACTCTAACTTTAAAACCCGATGATTTTACAATTCGTGTCAAGTTGCGGGAAAAGCAAGTGCATCATAATCAATCAATAAATGTTAGTGAAATGGTTACACATGTTCCTGTAGTTGAAAGTCATTCTAAACGAGAATTAAGGGTAAAAAATAAGAAAGGATCACTTCTTATTCTTTATGGATCGAATATGGGAACAGCAGAAAGTATCGCTCAAGACTTAGCGGAGCAGGCTCTTCAGTATGGTATCCAAAGTAAAGTAGCAACTTTAAATGATCATATAGATCAATTACCTAAAGATGAACTAGTTCTAATCATCACTTCTTCTTATAATGGAAAACCGCCAAGAAATGCTCTGCAATTTGTCAAATGGATAGAAGCAGTGGAGCCCGGTCGATTAACAGACGTTCGCTTTTCCGTATTAGGCTGTGGAGATCGTAACTGGGCAAGTACGTATCAGGCTGTTCCGCGATTAATAGATGAACAACTAGTATCAAAGGGAGCTGAAAGATTTACAGCACGTGGTGAAGTCGATGCAAGTGGAGATTATGAAAAGCAATTAGATGAATGGGTGGAACAAATGTGGTCAGATGCCATATTTTCTTTGGGCATAACTGAACATGTGAAAGAAGAAGCTAGTAAAATAAATATTAAATTTGTTAATAGTACTGCTCATTTTCCTCTTGCTCGATCATATAAAGTTGTTTCTCATGGAAAGATTATTGGTAATCATATAGAAGATAAAACAGGTACTCTTCAACTAAAAAGAAGAATTGATATATCTTTGCTGGAAAATATCGATTACAAAGAAGGTGAAGAAATCGGTATCTTTCGTACAAACGGCGAAGAAGATATTAACCGTTTATTGAACCGTTATGGATGGAATGATTGGGATCACGTTATCTTATCGGGGGATGAAGAGAGCAACCCGCATCTTCCGTTGAATCAAACAGTTAGTCTCAATAGGCTTCTTCGCTATAGTGTAGATTTACAGGAAGTGGTTACTAAAGAACAAATACGTGAATTGGCTAAATATACAACCTGTCCACCGCATAAAATTGAGCTTGAAGCATGCATAGAAGATTCAGTATACGATGAACAAATCGTAAAAAAACAAATCACCATCCTTGATCTTCTGGAAAAATACGAAGCCTGTGAGTTACCGTTTGATCGGTTGCTGGGAATCCTATCACCTGTACAACCCAGGTTTTATCCAGTTTCATTATTTAAAGAGCCAAACCGAGTAAGTATTTCAATAGTGTTGGGTCAAAACTCATCTGGCCATGATAGTGATACTCGTTTAAATACCACTTCTAATAACTTAGAACAATGTAGTCCAGGTGAAGAGGTAATTGTGGTCATCGATAAACCACAATCAAATTTACAGGTTTCCACTAGTTCTGAAGAGAGGTTTTCAAAATGAAATGTCTATTATCGTATTTTTTCTAGTTCAATTGTTTAGTGGTTTTGCAAGTTTATAAGTAAAAGAAACCTTAAATGATATCATTTAAGGTTTCTTTCTCCAGAATAGCAAGCAAATATGTTGCTTCCTATGAATTAAATCGTGTACGATCTAATTGTGTATGATTGATTAAATAAATAGATGAACTGAAGGAGGAAGTACTATGCAAACGGTGTATGATTTCCAAGTAAAAATGACAAATGGGGAAAAAAAGTCTTTGCGAGAATATGAGGGAAAACCATTAATAATCGTAAACACAGCCAGTAAATGCGGTTTAACCCCACAATTTAAAGGACTTCAAGAATTGTATTCGAAGTATAATGACCAGGGTTTAGAAATTCTAGGCTTTCCTTGTGATCAATTTAATAATCAGGAATATGCTAAAATAGATGAAACGATGAATTTTTGCCAAGTGAACTATGGGGTAACTTTTCCTATGTTTGCAAAGGTCGATGTGAATGGTAACAGCACTGATCCACTTTTTAAATATTTAAAAGAGCAAAAGAAGGGTCTTTTATCGAGTAGAATAAAGTGGAATTTCACAAAGTTTCTCGTTGATGGGAACGGTCAGGTAGTCAAGCGTTACGGACCAACGATAAAGCCAAGTATAATTGAACACGATTTAGTAAAATTATTATAAAGTACAGCTTAAGCACTATGTGCTGCTGAATTGTAATACGTTAACTGATGGGTGATAAATGTGGATGACTTCTTAAAGATAGATAAGCAATTATGTTTTGCTATCTATGAAACAGCAGCGAAATTTAATAAATTATATACATCGATATTAAAGCCTTTTGGGCTAACATACCCACAATATTTAGTATTATTGGCTCTTTGGGAAAAGGACCATGTAACGATGAAAGCTCTAGGGGAAAAGATTAATCTTGGAACCGGTACGTTAACGCCTATGATAGTAAGAATGGAAGCGAACGGCTGGATTCAAAAGCTGCGCTCAACAGAGGACGAACGCAAGGTGTTCATTTCCTTACAACAAAAAGGGATAGATGAGAAAGAAAATATTACACAAAAAGTGAGTGAAGCGATTCGAACGTGTAATATCAAGCAAGAAGAATATGAACATCTGATGCAGCAACTAGCAACATTACAAGCAAAACTAACTAAATTATAATACTCTAGTATGCGATGCTTTCAATAGTATCGCTTTTTTATTATTTATTAAAAACAAGGTTTAACATTTCAGGAGAAATATGTAATGATTGTTCTGTCCATATCATTTAATTTACAAGACAAATAAAACTGCAAATAAAAGGAGCGGAAAATGAAGGGGAATCCTATAAGTGATACTAAAAGAATTATTATAATCGATATTATCCGTGGAATTGCTTTAATGGCGATTTTAATGGCAAATATGGTTGCATTTAAAACACCTGTATTTCAAGAAGCAAACTTTGTCCTAGAAGGAAAATTACTAGTAGAAGGAACATTTAATCAAATAGCGGATTATTTATTACATTTATTCATCCATGGAAAGTTTTATCCGATGTTCTCACTGTTATTCGGACTAGGTTTTTTTCTTTTTTATGATCGTTTGAAACAAAAGGAATTAAACGGAAATCGCTATTTTACAAGAAGAGCGTTGTTTCTTCTTTTGATTGGAATTTTACACGTTACATTTATATGGTCTGGTGATATCCTGCATACTTATGCAATAGCCGGTTTGTTTTTAATGTTCTTTATTGATAAAAGGCCTAAAGTGATTTTAATTTGGGCCATTAGCTTGGTATTTGTTTCGATGGTGATCATGTTTCTGTCTCTTCTCGGATATGGTGCTCTCATGCAATTTGACTCCGAGTTACAAGTTACGCGTCAACAGCTATTTGAGCAAGCTATGATTATCTTATCGAATGGAACTTATGCTGAAATACTAGAATTCCGTCTTTTAAATGAAGTTTCATTTATGATTCTAAACTTAATCTTTACGCTGCCCAACGTACTTGGATTGTTTCTCATCGGTCTTTACATGGGGAAAAAGGGGATGTTTCATAATATCGAAGGTTCTCTCCCGCTTTGGAAAAAAGTTCGTATTCATTCTTTCTGGAGCGGCGGTCTTTTAGCTGTTTTATTCGTTTTCTTACTCTATAACGGTTTAAATACACCGTACTGGTTGTCCTATACATTAGCGTATACCGTTAATATTATCGGTGGTCCACTTCTTATGCTCTGGTATGTATCATCTATTGTATTAGCTTTACAAAACAAGGACCGTATGAAGAGGCTAATGCCGATTGCTTCATATGGTAGAATGGCATTGACCAATTACATTGCTCAATCCATTATATGCGTTTTCATCTTTTACGGATTTGGCTTAGGACTGTTTGGTTCTATAGGAGTTGCAGGAGGAATCGGTTTAGCAATGGTTATTATTATTTTTCAAGTGTTAGTCAGTCACTACTGGTTAAAAAAATACAAGCAAGGGCCACTTGAAGCATTATGGAGAAAATGGACGTATTCAAAATGATATATAGAATGAAAGCAGGTCCTTTTTAGTGAGGCCTGCTTTTATTCTTTGAGTCTCTATATTTTAATGGGGAGTTTTTTATAAAACTAATAAAATACTCCATGAATTCATATTCAGTTCATACAAATGTTTTATAATAGGTAATGATTACATCATTGATTATAAGGAGTGAATGACATATGTTACCTATTAAGATGGATCATGTCTCCTCTTACACAAAAAAAGAATTTGAGAAAATGCAACGTCGAATTTCACCGTTAGTGAAGAAGAGTACGATTTTTACTGTTGCTTCTATTTCATTAATTTCTATATCATTTATTAATTTGTACTATCTACTGTTTGGTCACGTAAGCAACATGGTTTTAACTGTTATTTTCTCGGTGATAGGTGCTGTTGGGATGGCCCTATACAAAGAAGTGAAGTTTCAAAATAAGGAAATCTATAATACGAGTATTAATTATATTAAAGAAAGAATCATGAAAAGTGAAGTTGTACCTGATTACACCAGAGATAAATTTATTGAAAAGGTAAGATCTGAACCTATGAATGCCTTTCAAACATTTAGTGATTTCTTACATCAAGAAGAGCGTATGAAGAAAATGGGTAATTCATAAAAAGGGAAACTTTGCAGCCAAACGACTCTCCTAATTTGAAGAGTCGTTTTACTTTTTGTCTTCCAAGAGATTATATGAGCAACAGGATTATCACACTAACTCCAACGAATATGTAATAAGTACAAATAAAAAGTTACACCACTTAGCAGTACTAAGTGGTAAAATCTAAAAATAGTGAATGCGATATCATATGATGACTAGACATAAATCATTGTGGGGGAATCTATGAAACTACTTGTGCAATCTATTTTTATATCATTAGTGATTCACGCATTTTATTTTATTGGTCAAATCGTGTACGGTGTGATGTTAACGAAATCGTACGTTCCTGACATTGTTGACTCCTATGAAGCTGTGGCTTATTTACAAAATGAAGTTACTTTTGGATATATCATAAGTCCAAACTTTTTGTTTGGTTCATTTATTACTGTTACTTGTTTAGCAGCACTGGCTATTCAATTAATCAAAAAATGGCGAAGTAGCAGGGAAGTATAGAAAATATTTCCCTGCTACTTTTTTCTTTATTAACAAACACACATTCGCTACAATATAGGGTAGAGGTGAAAATTATGTTCGGGAAAAAATCATTATCAGACGTATTAGAACTTTTAAGAACGGATGAGGAATTATCAAGAAATATTACATACTGGCATGAAATTGAACCAGAAGACGGCTCGTATGTTTCTTTTCCTAGCAAGTTAGATGACCGGATAAAAAACGCGTTAACAAATCGCGGGATTAATTCATTATATAGTCATCAAGGACAAGCGTTTTCTTCAGGGGTGCAAAAGAAAAGCTTTGTCGCAGTTACACCGACAGCTTCCGGAAAAAGTCTTTGCTATCACTTGCCGGTATTACAGCAAATTATTGAGGACGAAGAAAGCAGAGCTCTCTATCTTTTTCCGACTAAAGCATTGGCTCAAGATCAAAAAAGTGAAGTGAACGAAATGATTGACGAAATCGGTGTGGATGTTAAGTGTTACACGTATGACGGGGATACCGCTCCTAATATCCGTCAAGCGGTTCGAAAAGCAGGGCATATCGTTATCACTAACCCAGATATGCTTCATTCAGCCATTCTACCGCACCATACAAAATGGGTTGCTTTCTTTGAAAACTTGAAATATATCATTATTGATGAATTACATACTTACCGTGGCGTATTTGGCAGTCATGTTGCCAATGTAATTCGTCGCTTGAAACGAATTGCTCGTTTTTATGGCAGTGATCCCACATTTATTTGTACATCGGCAACGATTGCGAACCCGAAAGAACTAGCTGAAGAGCTAACAGGCAGAGAAATGAAGTTAATTGATAAAAACGGAGCACCAAGAGGTCGAAAGCATTTTTTATTTTACAATCCACCAATGGTTAATGAACCTTTAAATATTCGTAGAAGTGCAACAGTGGATGTGAATAAGCTAGCAAAGACTTTCCTAAAAGAAAAAATCCAAACAATCATTTTTGCTAGAAGTCGTGTTCGTGTCGAAGTCATCTTAAGTCATTTGCAGGACCTTGTAAAAAAAGAATTAGGACCGGCTTCAATTAGAGGCTATCGTGGAGGCTATCTGCCGAAACAACGTCGAGAAATCGAACGAGGGTTAAGAAAAGGAGATATTATTGGTGTTGTTAGTACAAATGCGTTGGAATTAGGAGTTGATATCGGTCAGCTTCAAGTTTGTATCATGACTGGGTACCCAGGATCTGTTGCCAGTGCTTGGCAGCAAGCAGGAAGAGCAGGAAGAAGACAAGAAGAGTCGCTTATTGTTATGGTTGCTAGCTCCACACCAATGGACCAGTATATGATCCAACATCCTGAATATTTCTTTGAACGAAACCCTGAATCGGCACGTATTAATCCAAACAATTTAATAATTTTGGTGGATCACTTAAAATGCGCAGCCTACGAACTGCCATTTAAACAAGGTGAAACCTTTGATGGTGAAGATATAGAAGAAGTTCTAGAATTTTTAACTGAAGAACAAGTCCTGCACTATAAAGGGTCAAAATGGTTTTGGATGAATGATGGTTTCCCAGCTCATGGTATTAGTCTGCGCTCAGCCTCTCAAGAAAATGTCGTCATAATTGATCAATCAAATGTTGGAAATGTAAAAGTAATTGGTGAGATGGACACATTTAGTGCGATGACACTTCTACATGATGAGGCGATCTACCTTCATCAAGGAATACAGTATCAAGTAGAATTACTTGACTGGGATGAGAAGAAGGCGTGGGTTCGAGAAGTTGATGTAGAGTATTTTACAGATGCAAATTTAGCTGTTGAATTAAAAGTATTGGAAGAAGATCAGCATAAACCAATGGATGAAGCGAAATTATCGTATGGAGACGTTATGGTGAATGCGAAAGCGACAATCTTTAAAAAGATTAAACTGTCAACGTTTGAAAATATCGGTTCAGGGCCAATCCATTTGCCAGAAATGGAACTTCATACGAATGCGATGTGGATGAGTTTTTCAAAAGATGTATTGGATGAGTTAGGTAAAGAACCTCTTGAACAAGCACTAACTGGGCTTGCTCACTTATTCCAGCACGTTGCACCTGTTTTCGTCATGTGCGATCGCAATGATTTGCATGTTATTCCGCAAATTAAAGCAATTCACTCTGAAGACCCGACCATCTTCTTTTATGATCGTTATCCAGGAGGGGTAGGGTTGAGTGAACAGATTTACAAAAATTTTCCGCAAGTATTAAGGGAAGTTCAGAAAATGGTGAGCGGCTGTCCGTGTGAAAGTGGGTGTCCGTCTTGTGTAGGGCCGGCTGTGGAAACAGGAGAAAAAGGAAAAAGCTTAGTGGGTAAACTTATTGCCAAGTTGACAGGGGGGGATGTACATGTCCATTAAAGGAAAACTGTCACGGATGAAAAAGCATTTATCGATTGAAACATCACAAGACTCATCGATAAAACCTACACCTATACTTGAACATTCTGCAATCAAAATTCCGTTCTATGAGAAATGGAAGAAGCTTAATGCGAAAGCAATCCATCTCGATGATCATTATACGATTTTACGTGAACAACAGTATGATCTGAAAACGATACATGGTAAATATACTTTTGCTGAAGCAATTGATATTGTAGAACGCTGGCATGAGGCGAGTTTTAACCACCCACTATCGGCTTCTGGCCGCTCGCCAGAAGAGCTATTATTTTTTGATACGGAAACGACGGGATTATCAAGTGGAGCAGGAAGTACGATCTTTTTACTTGGCTATAGTCAATTAACAAGAGAAGGGGTAAAGGTAAAACAATATTTTCTACCGGGACCCGAACATGAAGTGGCCATGTATTATCATTTCTTGCATGATGTAAAGAATTTAAGTAATCTCGTGACCTATAACGGGAAAGCTTTTGATTGGCCACAAGTAAAGACGAGGCATACGTTCGTTAGAAACGAAGTACCGAAATTGCCAGCGTTTGGCCATTTTGATTTATTACATGGTGCTAGAAGATTATGGAAAGAAACGTTACCTTCTTGCAAACTATCCATCGTTGAAAATGAAATCTTAAAATTTGAACGTGGAGAAGATACACCAGGATATATGGCACCGATGTTGTATTTTGATTTTTTACATGAACCAGATCCAGAATATATTGAAGGTGTTTTAACGCACAATGAATGGGATGTATTATCATTAATATCCTTATATGTCCATATTTCAAGCTGTTTATTAGATTATGATGGAAAAGAACTTTCGACGAATGAGAAATTACAGATTGGGAAATGGTTTGAGTTTGTCGGAGAAAAGGAGAGAGCACTCGTTTGTCTTGAACAACTTTGGAAAGATGACAGCAGAAATGTATCCGAAGACGGGATTTTACTACTGACTAAATTATATAAACAGTCCAGTCGAGAAAGTGATGCAATCACTCTCTTAGAAGAGTCCTTTAAAAACCGACATTTCCCTTCAGCTGAGTTAGCCATTGAACTGTCAAAACTATACGAACACCATGTAAAAGATTACGAAAAAGCATTAGACGCTGCAGTAAATGGACTTAACTGGTTAAAGGAAACAACTAAATTAGTGAAGAAAGCAAAGACAAAGCAAACTGAGGAATTAATAAAGCGGATCGAGAGAATAGAGTACAAAATAAAAAAAGCGACTGACTAATAAGTAGATACTGTAACCAATACCTTTATGTAAGAGGAGGCGACAAGTACATACTTCAGTCAGACGCTTTTCCTTAATTAACTGTCACTCGGTCTTGGTCCTGCATCAAGTCCTGATTCACTAACCGTCATCATTGGCTTAACAGTAGCGTCACTTTCTACAAATACTTGGCAAGATAAACGGTAGTTTGCGTCTATTCCTTTAGCGGAAAAAGCGGTTTTCTCAATATCCGTTAGTTCACCAAACTCACCATCGAGTACTTCCACTCTACAGGTTGTGCATTTTGCTTTACCCCCACAACGGTGAAGTATATCAACGCCGTTATCTTCTAAAGCTAGCACTAATTTAGTACCTTCAGTTACTTCAAATGAATCGTGGCCAGGAACTGTTATTTTTGCCATGATTATCCCTCCTTTTTTATTATTATATTCCCCTTATTCCCTTGAATCAAATAAACGTATTTCCCGAGCAAGCGCAAAATTAGAGGTGTTTCGTCAAATGAGCAGATAGATTTGTTTTATTTTGACGAAATATTCCAACTATTACTAAAAATGGACCTATTCTTAAATTTTTGAAACATATGGGGACAAGGTAAAAAGATAATCTTTAGGCGAACTCATAATTTATATAGGAAATTAGGGCAAACAACTAGTACATCTAGAGGGTATTCTACATAGGTTAATATTGAATAACATTAAAGGAGGAATTTAAAATGTGGCATAGACCATGTACAAAAGTAATGCCTGCAGTTGTTCACCCGACGAAAACTACGCATTCTCAACAGTGCTGTGAGTATATTGTTCCGGAAATTCATCCGAGTCATCACCATCACAACACACAACATCACTACAAGCATGTTCACAGTTTCCCTCAAACATTTTCACAATCGCAACAAATTACGCATCAGCACTTTGTATCACCGGGAGCTGGAGTAGCACCATTCGCAGGTCCAGGAGCACCAGGTTTTGGTCCAGGAGCACCAGGTTTTGGTCCAGGAGCAGCCGGGGCACCATTTGGTGGTCCAGGTGTAGGAGCAGCAGGTTTCGGCCCTCGTCCACGCCCAGGTTTTGGTTGGTAATCATTAAGGAGAGCTGTTTAGCTCTCCTTTTCAATTTCAGATACTTGTATTAGGATAGGTTATGTATAAATGTAAATATAACCTTCAAAAAGCTTAGGAGAGAATATGATAAAAGTTTGTGTGTTTACCGGTTACAAAGGACATGAGTTAGGGATCTTTGATCAAAAGCATAAAGGTATTCTTTACATAAAAAAGACAATTGAAAAAAAACTTCGTTCACTGTTAGATGAAGGGTTAGAATGGGTTCTTATCAGCGGTCAATTAGGTGTGGAGCTTTGGACAGCTGAAGTCGTATTTGAAATGAAACAAGAATTTCCCCAGCTACGACTTGCTGTAATGACACCCTTTTTACAGCAAGAAAAAAATTGGAGTGAAACGAACCAAGAGCACTACCGTCATGTTTTAGGACAAGCTGATTTTGTGGACAGCATTTCAAAACGTGAGTATGAAAGCCCTGCACAGTTGAGAGTAAAAAATCAATACCTGATCGAAAAAAGTGATGCCTTAGTCATTCTATACGATGAATGGAAAGAAGGTTCACCGAAATTCTATATAGAACCGGCTTTGAAGCGTTACGAACGAGATGGTTATCCTATTTTTTACATCACACCAGATGATATTAATTCGACAGTACAAGAGGAAATGGACGAGTTTTAGATGAATAAGTCGAAAAGAACAAATTGACAATTGTTCTTAATTCTGAAAAAATAGTAAAAGTAGTAGTCTACAGTTAAGAACTGGGGTGGATTTAATATGAGTCAAATTCGTTTTACAGCAAAAGATATTTTAGAAAAAGAATTTAAAACAAGCATTAAGGGATATAATCAAGATGATGTAGATAAATTTTTAGATGCAATTATCCAAGATTATGAAAAGTTTCACGAAACAGTTGAAAGACTTGAGCAAGAAAATCAACAGCTTCGTCGCGAAGTTAAACGCGCGCAAGAACAAAAACCAAAAGCACCAACAGCCGCAACTTCACCTGTTGGAAGTACAAACTATGATATTTTACAACGTCTATCAAACTTAGAAAAAGAAGTATTTGGTAGAAAACTATACGAATAATCAAGCGATGTCAGCAAAAAATGTAGGTAGACACACTACTTGGTATTAAAGGAGAGGCTCTATTGATCGAAGTATATATTGATGGGGCAAGTGCTGGCAATCCAGGTCCATCTGGTGCAGGTATATATATTAACTATAAGGATGGAAACGAAGATCGTTTTGCGATTCCACTCGGCGAACTGACAAACCATGAAGCGGAATACATGGCACTTATAAAGGCATTAGAAATATGCAAAGAAAAAAACTTAACTGCCGTTTCGTTTCGGACGGACTCGCAGCTCATTGATCAGGCGGTTGAAAAGCGCTATGTCAAAAAAGAGAACTATCAAAAATTATTAGAGAAAGCATTATCGTATATTGATGAACTGGATTTGTTCTTTTTGAAGTGGATCCCAAGTAATCAAAATAAAAATGCGGATGAACTATCTAGACAAGCTGTTAGAAAAAATTAACTGATCTTCAATGTAGTACCAGTTGACCGTACAGCTATAATCGTAATATAATAATACTTGTCGATAAGACAGCACAGCGTTTAGCGTTCAGGTAATTGCTATATCACTTGATGATATAGAGGAAAGTCCATGCTCGCACGACCTGAGATGGTCGTAGTGTTCGTGCCTAGCGAATTCATAAGCTAGGGTAGTCTGGTTTTGACTGGGCTAACGGCGAGGTAAGCACCTACGTCCTTTTGGATATGGTGTGATGCTTCTGAAAGTGCCACAGTGACGTAGTCTGCTTGGAAACAAGTGGAGTGGAACGGGTAAACCCCTCGAGCGAGAAACCCAAACTATGGTAGGGGCACCCTCTTGAAGGAATTCAACGGAGAGAGGGACAGGTGACTCATCACCTGTAGATAGATGATTACCCCCTGAGTACGAGGCTCATCACCGCTTGCAGTACAACGGGACAAAACATGGCTTATCGAACGCTAAAATGATGACTGTTAAGCCCACAGTATAAGGGCTTTTTTTATTTGCCCTTTTTTAATGGGAAATGTTGGTCAAATATCCTTATTTGTGATTTCGGTTGAACATGTCTATAATAGGGAAAGACTATAATGTAGGTGATTGAAAATGGATAAAGTGACGTTAATCGCTACGGCAACAATGGGACTTGAAGCGCTAGTAGCAAAAGAAGTAAGAGATTTAGGATATGAAGATGTAACCGTTGAAAATGGACGAATTATATACACAGCAGATCCGATGGCGATTTGTCGTTCGAATTTATGGTTAAGAACGGCTGACCGTATTAAAGTGAGAGTCGGTGAATTTAAAGCATTAAGCTTTGAAGAGTTGTTTGAAAAAACAAAAGCTCTTCCGTGGGCTGATTTCATTCCAGTAAACGCAGAATTTCCAGTGATAGGAAAATCAGTTAAATCACAATTATTTAGTGTATCTGACTGTCAAGCGATCGTCAAAAAAGCCGTCGTCGAAAGTTTAAAGAAGAAGTATCGGACAGATTGGTTTAATGAAGATGGTCCGCTTTATCGAATTGAGGTTGCCATACATAAAGATATAGCGACGCTAACGATAGATGCAAGTGGAGATGGTCTACATAAACGCGGCTATAGATACCGCTCTAACCAAGCCCCTTTAAAAGAAACGTTAGCATCAGCACTGATCATGCTCACAAATTGGAAAGCGGACAAGCCTTTAATCGATCCGTTTTGCGGGTCTGGAACTCTTCCTATTGAAGCAGCAATGATCGGACAAAATATCGCACCTGGATTTATGCGAGAATTCGCTTCCGAGCAGTGGGGGTGGATTGGTCAGGATAAATGGAATCAAGCGAGAATGGAAGTTGAAGATTTAGCCAAATATGACCAAGAGTTAGATATTCTTGGAACAGATATTGATCACAGAATGATTGAATTGTCTGAGCATAATGCGGCTGAGGCTGGATTTACCGATATTATTCGCTTTAAGCAAATGCAAGTAACCGACCTTCGAGCCAAGCGAGAATATGGCTGTGTAATTGCTAATCCGCCATACGGGGAGCGCCTAGGTGAAAAGGAACAAGTCGCTCAATTATATAAAGAAATGGGAAAAATTTTTCAAGAGCATATTCCAACATGGTCGATTTATGTGTTAACTTCAAATGAACAATTTGAAGAGCTATATGGTAAAAAAGCAACTAAAAAGCGGAAGTTATACAATGGAAAAATCCGAACAGATCTATATCAATATTGGGGACCGCGACCACCTAAACCTAGCGCCCCGTCAAACGAATAACAAAAAGACGCCAAAGTAATCCACTACTTCGGCGTCTTTTTTTCTATTCACATATCATACCCAGGTCTCTCTTCTATCGGTACATCGACAGGTACATCAAAAACCCAAACAAAGAAAATGGTTATAATTACTGAAAGGACGTAAGTAAGGAGTGGTCGTTTATGGTGTAAACGAAACATTGGAAACATAACCGCTACGAGAAAAGCTGACCAACCTAAGTTCCATCCAAATTGGTAATATATTCGTCCCGTTATTAGGAAAAAATATTCGATTCCTACATAAATGATAATCCAGATGCCATTATGGATAATTTGTTTCTTTAACGTTTTAGGGTAATGTCGTAAAAACATTAATATCGTTCCTGGGAAAACAACGAACGTATACAACATCTCAGTCATTGAGTGGTTTGGCATAATGTCCGGTTCTAGCTTCCAAAGTAAATAGTTGGCGCAAAGGAAGTTGTAGGTCAGGTTACCAAGTGCATAATAAAGCATCGTTGTATGGTACTTATGCCAGTTTTTATAATCACCCTTAACCCAAATGGCTATGATGACGATTAATGTTAATGCAAAATGCATGAAACGGCTCCACCTTATCTTCTTCAGTTATTAAAGTTAATTTTCCCCAACAATACAATTGTATCCAATTAATTGATAGCATTTATTAATTTACAATAACATTTTTATGTAAACTATATCGTGAATATTTTCAATGGTTTAGACATACAATATGGCTATATGAACGAAAGGTGGAATAGAGTGTATGTCAGAGCCGTATAATGATTTAAAACAAGTAGAAATGGCAATTAAAGCAGCAGAACGTATGGTGGGACAAGCTACGATGAGTATGGATGAAGATCAGTTACAAGCGGCAACTGAGGCGGTGCAACAAGCAAAGAAACAATATTATACTGCAGCGTCGCATCAAACCGGTGTAGATGAGCGCTTTTTTGAAATCTCATCTGAGTTAATCGAGAAAATTGATCATCAATTGGAAGAAGCAAAGAAATAAGGAGCATTTTTTTTGGTGCTCCTTTTTTATGATATAGAAGACAAATATTTACAACAAACAAATAAATTAGAAAAGGCTGACTCTAAACATCGTCGCTGTATATACATAATAAAGACCTATGTATAGAACAGAAGGGATATTATGAGTCAGCCGCTTTCTATTGTCTAGGGTGGTTAATATCTTCAAATTGTGGATTAGTAAAAATCATCATATTTAAATCTTCATTGTAATCAATCGTCATGCCTTTAAAGTACCAAGCATCATCTTCTGTAATAAAGAAGGTAATGCCTTCTATAGTCGTTTGATAGCAATTGCTTGTCGGATTTTCTTTGCTCACACCTACTGAAAAACCGCCAGAGCCGACTCCTCCAACACGGACAAAAAGTCGTAGTGGTTGATTTTTATTTGAAAGAACTTCTTGTTTGTAAAAGCGAGCCGCTTCAGGTGTAATAGTTACATTCATTGTTGTTACCTCCTCTTTCATACAGAACATCATAACAAAATTCTTTGTCGAGTGAAAATAGTTAACATTTGTTAAAAGAAAATTTATAATAAAAGTGTATTTCATTTTTCGAAATATTGTTAAATAAGAGAGGATGCATAAGAGATGTCAACAACAGAAATCGAAAAAGATTTTTTAGAGTACGTTAAAAAAATGGAAAACTTTAGCGAGGCTCGTTCGTTAATGGTTTGGGACCTGCGCACAGGAGCCCCAAGAAAAGGTGTCGAGCAACGCTCTGAAGTAATTGGTACACTGTCTACTGAAATTTTCAACATGTCTACTTCAGATCAAATGAAAGAATACATAGAGGCCTTAAGTGAAAGTGAAGATGTTTCAGAAATTACAAGAAAAACGGTTGAGGAATGCAAGAAAAATTATGACCGTAACAAAAAGATACCTGAAAAAGAATATAAAGAGTATGTTATCCTTGAGTCAAAGTCTGAAGCCGTATGGGAACAAGCAAAAGCAAAGTCTGACTTTGCAATGTTCCAACCATACTTAGAAAAAATTGTGGAAACGAAAAAGCGCTTTTTAGACTATTGGGGCTACGAAGGGCATAAATACAACACATTATTAGATGATTACGAGCCTGGGATTACAGTAGATATTCTAGATGAGGTATTTGGAAACTTACGTAAAGAATTAGTTCCTCTAGTTCAAGCTGTAAAAGACTCAAGTCAGCAACCGAAAACAGACTTTTTATTTGAACATTTCCCAAAAGAAAAGCAACGTCAATTAAGTCTGGAAATTTTAAATAACTTAGGATATGACTTTGAATCGGGGCGCCTGGATGAAACTGTACATCCGTTTGCAATTAGTTTAAATCCTAATGATGTTCGTGTAACAACAAAGTATGACGAAAAGGATTTCCGCACTGCTATTTTTGGTACGATTCATGAATGTGGTCATGCGGTGTATGAACAAAACATTTCAAGAGATTTAATTGGCACACCGCTTTGTGATGGTACGTCAATGGGGATCCATGAGTCGCAGTCATTGTTTTTTGAGAATATGATTGGACGTCATCCATCTTTCTGGAAAGCAAATTACCCGTTATTACAAAAACATTCAAATGGCCAGTTTGATAACGTATCATTAGAAGATTTTTATCGTGCAATTAATGTGGCAGGCCCATCGCTTATTCGTATTGAGGCAGATGAAATGACTTATGCTCTTCATGTTATTGTACGTTATGAAATTGAAAAAGGTTTATTCAGTGATGAAATTGAAGTGAAAGATCTTCCACAAATTTGGAACGACAAAATGGAAGAGTACTTAGGAGTCCGTCCAACGAATGATGCGGAAGGTGTGCTTCAAGATGTGCACTGGTCAGGTGGAGCTTTTGGTTACTTCCCTTCTTATGCTTTAGGTTATATTTACTCAGCACAAATGAAAGCAGCAATGGATAAAGACCTTCCTAATTACGGGGATTTATTAGCTGAAAATAATATTCAACCAATCAAAGAATGGTTAACGAATAACGTACATCAATATGGAAAAATGAAAAAGCCTGTTGAAATTTTAAAAGATATTACTGGAGAAGGAATTAATTCAAGTTATCTTGTGAACTATCTTCGTAAAAAGTACGGTGAAATTTACCAATTCTAATGATTAAACAGAGAACTCCTCTCCTCATTAACAGGGGAGGAGTATTTGTATCTTTATCCCGTTAAGTCGTTCATTACAATTTAATTTTAAGGAGTTGAACAAAGTGAATTCAACGATTGAAACCATCCTTAATCACAAATCCATCCGCAAGTTTCAAGAGCGTTCACTAACAAAAGAACAAATTGAAACGATTGTAAAAAGTGCTCAAGCAGCCTCTACGTCGAGCTTTATCCAAGCGTACTCAATCATTGGAGTTAAAGATCAACAAAAAAAAGAAAAGTTAGCTGAATTGGCCGGAAATCAAGCGTATGTGGCCCAAAACGGACATTTCCTTGTGTTTTGTGCTGACTTACACCGCCATGAACTTATTAGTGAAATGGAAGGGAAAGATTTATCAGGCGCACTAGAAAGTACAGAGACCTTTATGGTTTCTCTAATCGATACAGCATTGGCTGCTCAAAATGCTTCTATTGCTGCAGAAGCAATGGGGCTTGGTATCGTGTACATTGGTGGGATACGGAATAATCTTAATGAGGTGTGTCAACTTTTGAATGTACCGAAAAAAGTGATCCCGTTGTTTGGTCTAGCGGTTGGATATCCTGATCAATCTCCAGATGTAAAACCACGCTTACCGCTCGAACATATTTATCATGAAGATAGCTATAATGAGAATAATAGTGTCTTAAAAGACCAGTTAAAAGATTACAATGAGTTAATTTCCTCCTATTATGACAATAGGACAAATGGTAAGAGGAAGGACACGTGGACCGAACAAATGGCACAAATGCTGTCTAATCCAAAGCGCCAATATATGAAGGAATTTATTGAAGGGAAAGGATTTACGCGTAGATAATTGAAATAGTTAAAGGCCGGGTTTTCTTTTAAATTAGAAAAGTTTAGGAGGAGATAGACATGCCTAGTACCCCTTTACATTATGGCTCATTAATTAATGGTGAAGAACGAAAAGGTTCGGGTAGAAAAAGCTTAGAAGTAAAAAATCCTTTTGATAGTGAAGTTATTGGAACAATTGACTTAGCTTCTGATGAAGATATTGAGTTAGCTTTAGCAACATCACAAAATGTTTTTCGAAGTACGATGAAAAGGATGCCTGCTCATCGCCGTGCAGAAATCTTAAGGAGAACAGGTGAACTTTTAGCAGAAAGAACAGAGGAGTTTGCCCAAGTTTTAGCACTAGAAGCCGGTAAGCCAATTCGCGATGCACGTGGTGAGGTAGGCCGTGCTGTTCAGGTACTTTACTTTGCTGCTGATGAAGCGAAAAAAATAGAAGGGGAGCTTGTTCCAATGGATAGTGCCGTTGGCGGTGAAAACCGTATCGGTATGGTTCGGCGTATACCAATAGGCGTCGTTGTTGCAATCACACCATTTAATTTCCCCTTAAACTTAGCCTTGCACAAATTAGGCCCGGCTTTTGCAGCAGGGAACACCGTTGTTTTAAAACCAGCGGAAAAAACACCGTTTACTTCTTATATGTTAACGAAATTATTTGAAGAAGCCGGTCTCCCAAAAGGAGCATTAAACCTTGTAATGGGTATCGGGTCTGAGATGGGTGAAAAGCTTGTAACGGATGATCGTGTTAGTAAGATCACTTTTACAGGAAGCCCGACAGTAGGGAAAATGATTAAAAACCAAGCGGGACTTAAAAAAGTAACGTTAGAATTAGGTTCAAACTCTCCTAATATTATATTTAGTGATGGAGATATAGAAACAGCGGCTACTAGTCTAGTAAAAGGGGCATTTGCTTTTGCAGGTCAAGTTTGTATTTCAGCTCAGCGAATATATGTTCAAAAAGGCGTGTTTCAACAATTTCAAACTACGTTTGTAAGACAGGTAAAAGAGTTAAAAGTAGGAAATCCAAAAGAGGAAACAACGGATATCGGACCAATGATTACTGAAGAGGCCGCCATTCGAGCAGAAGAGTGGGTAGCCGAAGCACGAGGTCAAGGAGCTAAACTTTTAACTGGTGGAACCCGTTCAGGGAATTTATTTGAACCAACTGTTCTCGTAAATGTTGAACCACAAATGAAAGTCGTTTGTCAAGAAGTATTTGCACCAATCGTATCGATTATTCCGTTTGAAACAGAAGAGGAAGTAATAGGTTACGCGAATGATTCGGACTTTGGTCTTCAAGCAGGTGTCTTTACAAAAGACATTAACCGTGCGATGCGCTTGGCCGATGAGTTAGAAACGGGTGGAGTATGGATTAATGAAATGTCTACCTACCGTCAAGATAACTACCCATATGGTGGCGTTAAGTTAAGTGGTGTTGGTAAAGAAGGCGTAAAATATGCTGTTGAAGATATGACAGACATTAAGTTTGTTGGGATTAAGTTACAATAGTTAAAACAATTAAAAGGAACTCGGAGACTTACCTTTACATTAGTAGAAGGTAAGTCTTTTTTTTTGAAAAAATATGGGCTAACCAATCAGGGTATGTGACCATATTTTATTATGTATCTAAAAGTACTGACCTAAGAGGTGATAAGAATTGAGTAACCAAGAATTTTATCTATCAAAGCCTGAAGCAGTAAACATCTTAGAACTAGTTAAAGAACTAAAAATGTTAAGAGAAGAGGGGAAATCCATAAAAGATTCAAAGAAAGAAGAGTTACAACAAAAACCCCTCTCAAAAGAAATCGATGTAAATATCAATATTGAAAAAAACGATGATATAAAAAAAGAGCATAAAAAGGATTGTAGAAGTGATGCGGGTATTCTTCCTGAAAATCAAATTTTTCTTGAGGTCCTTGGAGAGGAAATATTACTGACAACAAGATCTGACCAACTGAATTTATTAGGCCAAACGTTTCGCCCTATTTTTTGTGGAAGAGTTGTTGAGGTTACAAATGGCTTCATCACGTTAGACCCAGTTATTATCAAAATGAACAACGCGCCTTTCCACAAGTTTCCCACGCCATTAAGCTTTCCAATTGAAAGAATAGCTAATTTTGTTCCATTTGATTGTTCCATTCAATTTCCAATTCCATAAAAAGAGGAGATGTTTAAAATGACAAATGAGACTATTATACCAATCGCTACGTTGCGTCGATTAGAAGTTGCAGAAGAATTATCAGATAATATTGGGCAGAGAGCTTTTTTCCTTACAGCGGAATTTCCTTTTCTATATATAGGTGAAATTCTTGATGTACAAGGAGATTTCGTTTCCATTGGTGTAGAAACAACTCATATAAGTGAACTTGAGGGAAGAGTAATGCATCTATTTATTGGGAACATCGATGTGTTTTATATCGAGAACGGAGGACCATGTATTCCAAAAATTTAATAGTGAGGTGAAAAAGATTGCGCAGATGCTTTCATATTGTGGCCATACCGATACGGATTGTCATTAATAATTTTGGTGACCATGATCCGAATGGTATGATGTATGTTTTAAAAGAAAAAGAGGAGATTGTTAAGGAACAAGTTCGCTGTAATCCTTTTACAACAGTAGATCTAGTACAACCGCTTACTATTCGCGCCAATGCTGGAGATGAGATTGAAGTTCTATTTGAAAATCAATTGAATTTTGCTACATCTATGCACATTCAAAAGGCAGAATACAATGTACAAACGTCAGACGGTGCGTTTGTAGGTTGTAATGAAGACTCTACTGCACCAACGTGTCCGCCAGGTGGTACACAGTTATATCGGTGGAAGGTGGAAGTTGAGGGAATTCATCTTTTTACAGACCTCGGAAACCCATTATCAAGTGAATTAGGTAGTAATGTTCATGGTTTGTTCGGAGCATTGCTAGTTCAGCCGAAAGGATCATGGTGGACTGATCCGATTACGGGAGAAGAGATTAATAGTGGGGTATATGCGGATATTCATCATCCATTCTTACCTTCCTTCCGCGAATATGCTTGGTTTTTCCATGATGAACAAGAGGCAAATGATATTACAGGAAATCATCCGATCAATCCCCATACTTTAATGCCGGATATGCAGCACTCGATCAATTATCGTGCAGAACCCATGAGAAATCGATTAAGATTAATTGAAGCAGGGGTGGTCTGTGGAGATTGTGAAGGAGAGGAGGTCCACCACGACTCTTGGGCCTTTGGTGATCCGGCAACACCTATTTTGCGTGCCTATGTAGGGGACCCGATTAAAATTCGTTTAATTCATGGAGGCGTAAAAGAAACTCATGTCTTCCATTACCATGTTCATCAGTGGCTGTTTGAAAATGAGGATCAAGATTCAGAACAATTAGATTCTCAAGCGATTTCCCCGCAAACTTCTTATACTATTTCTCCATTATATGGAGCAGGAAGTTTTCAAGGTTCATTTGGTGATGCGATTATTCACTGTCATTTGTATCCGCACTTTGAAGAAGGTATGTGGGGAATGCAAAGAACCTTTAATACGTTACAAGACGGGAGTCAATGTTACCCAAATGGTGTACCAATAGACCCTCTTCAACCATTGCCTGGACGACCGCTCCCACCAGAACCAACACCAGAGCGACCAGGATATCCCAACTTTATTCCAGGAATAGTTGGTTGTAAAGCACCGCGTCCACCGTTAGGGATCGAATGTGATCGAGAGCCTACGGAATTGGAAGTTAATCAATTTGCTCCAAATGCTCGCCCAGGTGCAGTTTATGTCAACCCTTGTATTGAAGGTGTTACGCCTGAGAGGTTTTATGATGTGGTCTTGATGCAAATGCCTGTCCAATATAATAAAGACGGTTGGAATGACCCTGAAGCACGATTTTATGTATTGGCAGAAGATGAAGAAGATATTCGTTCCGGAAAAAAAGAGCCAGAACCGTTAGTTATTCGTGCCAATGCTGGTGAATGTGTAAGAATTCGATTTACAAATAAATTACCAGAAGTACTAGGTGGTAATGCATTTCAGCTAGTTAATAGAACGTATGAAGCGGCAATGCATGTGCACTTTGTTAAGTTTGATGTTGTTGTAGCTGACGGTGCAAATGTTGGATGGAATTATGATTCTGCTGTATTACCTGGGCAAACGATTGAGTACCAATGGCTTGCTGATGTTGAATTAAAGGGAGTCTTTTTCCACGATCATTTATTTGCAAACGCTCATCAACAACATGGGGTTTTTGCAGGACTTCTTATTCAGGCTCGAGGGTCAAAGTTTTTTGATCCGTATACAGGAGAAGAAAAAGAAGTAGGTACGCAGGCTATTATAACAAATCCACTTATCCCGGACTTCCGTGAAATGGCTTTATTCATTTATGATTTTGCACTTCTTTTTGATAAAAACGGGTGTCCTCTCAATCCACCCCCATTCCCTGGATCTGCACAAGACCCCGGTGTAATGGGTGTAAACTTTAAAAATGAACCGCTGCAATATAGACTAAGTAAACCAGAGTGCGACCCAGCCTACGTATTTAGTTCTTATTTACACGGCGATCCTGTCACACCAATTCTAGAGACGTATAATCAGGATCCAGTTCGTTTACGATTATTTGACGGCGCACATGAGGAATCGCATAGCTTTAATTTACATCGTCAAAGATGGAACCGTGAGCGAGCGGATCTAGATTCAGAAATTACGCAGCAACAACATATTGGAATTTCTGAGGCCTTTACTGCCGAGTTTTTCATTGATGGTAAAGGTGACTTCGATATGTTGTATCACTATGGTGGTATAGATGATGTTTGGTTAGGTGCGTGGGGGCTCATTCGTTCGTTTCAAGAAGAAGTACCTCATTTATTGCCGCTACCAGACCGCCCTTGTCCACCGCCGCGAACAAAGCCGCTACCTTGTGTAACTGGTGATCTACCACCAGTCGCATTAACACCAGGAGAGCCATGTCCGCCACGGACACCGATTAAAAAATATGAGGTAGTAGCGATCCAAACAGATATCACTTATAACGAAGCGGGTGATCATGACCCTTACGGAATCGTATTTGCCTTAGTTGAGGATGAAGAGGCAATCCTTAGTGGGAAGTTAAATCCAAACCCACTTATTTTACGTGGAAATGTAGGTGATTGTATAGAGGTTACGCTTCATAATAAATTATTTGCCCCATTTCACAATGACGGGAAACATGGGTATCCACTTGTTCCGGTCGAAGCGCCGTTCCCAACATCGAACCGCATTTCCTTGCATCCACAATTGTTAAATTATGATGTGAGAGGGTCAGATGGTGCGACGGTTGGCTTTAATCCAGACCAAACGATAGGTCCAGGTGAGTGTATAACCTACAGATGGTACGTAGACCAACATGTAGGAGCATGTAATTTATGGGATATGGCCGACCTTCGAAATCACCGCCATCACGGGGCATTTGGTGTTTTTATCACAGAACCAAAAGGCTCTGTCTATTTAGATCCCGTTACTCGATACGAAAAAAACGTCAGCGAACAAGTAATTATTTCTAATCCTTTATTAGGAGAGTTTCGTGAGTTTGTAATTGTCATGCATGATGGGATTCGTCTAGTCGACAAAGATGGAAAACTTATCCTTGATCCAGAACCGATTGGGATTGAACAAGAAGAGATTGACGACTTTGAGGATCAAGGTTCCAGAGGATTTAATTATCGCTCTGAACGGTTTATTCATCGATTGTTAAGAAATCCTGATGTTTCAAAGGTCTTTAGTTCTGAGGTACATGGGGATCCGGCAACACCAATATTTTACGCTTATGAAGGGGACCCAGTAACCATTAGGTTCGTCTTTCCTTCTGACAAAGGGCGAGCTCATACTATTGTTCTTCATGGACATCATTGGGACCGAAGTATTCAGGATGTTCAATCTGAGACGATTTCTGCTAGGGGAAGAGTTACTGTCGGAACCCACGACAATTTGGAACTTCACTATGGTGCAGGCGGGCGATTTTATATCCCAGGTGACTATATGTATCGTTCTGGAAATGTTCGGTGGGATATCGAACTTGGAATGTGGGGGATCATGCGTGTATTAGGCGAAGAAGATCCTTGCTTAGCACCTTTAATGAATGTTAATTGGAGGGATTGTGATGAATAACAGTGGACATCATCGCCATAAAAAACATTTTCATGAACATTGCCCATTATGTATTCCCTCCAATTCATGTGATGATGAGTATTTTTGTACACCTTGTGAGTGTCCAGAACGGATTCCTACACCACGATTCTCAGGACCTACGCGAGTATTGCCGCACATTGAGCATGAAGAGTTAAAGGCGTGTATCCATGAAGTCAATGAATTATTACTTGCATTAGGGAGAAGGCCGGATGCGCATAATCGGTTAGAGCTGTGGCGTAAACTTCGAGCGCTATTACGTCAATATGTAGGCATAACAGTTTTATGCAATGAGAATAAGGAGACCAAGGTAAAAGGTCTTATGAAAGATGTAGGTAGAGACTTTATCATGTTGGATGATTTTGATTATTACATCTTCATTTCCTTTGATAAGATATGTTCCATTCAACACAAGGAAGATCATGAGGCTCATGAATTGCATGAGGGTGAACTAACCGAAATTGATGTGTGTTCTAGAAGAGATCTTGTTCTACATTTTGGGGAGGTCGTTTCTAAAAGTCAATTTTTATTAAATTTATTTTTTGGGTTACACTTAAACGTTTTTTTACTTGATTTTGTTGGCTGTAAATTAGTTATTACTCTCGACAATGGAGAGAAAGTAGTTGGTTGCTTAGTAGATAGTAACGAGGGTGGGCTGTGTATTGAAAAGATAGAGACAGAGGATCATATAAACTTTGATGAAATCTCTTACTTGAAAATAGAGAAAAATAAAATAGATATATAAAATCAAAAGCCAATCCCTTCATTTTATAGGGATTGGCTTTTGATTATTTTTTTAGAGTAAAAGTAAGGGGCAGTAAAAAAATCTCACTGACTTTTACTATGCAGAGCATTCGATAATAACCGGGCAACCTAAATTTGAATGTAAATTGAATGTTAGATGATGTGTTAACCCAGCCAATCGCAGAGAAACTCTACCACGACATACTGGGATACATGTGTGTGGGGCGATACCTTCACAAGCACAATGATGCAAGTGACTGACATGGTGTCCTTCGTCACAGTGATGAGACCTCGAGGTACAACGATCACAACGGCAGTCAAAACCTACACAAGGTGAGGAATCTTTTCTACAATCATCACACGTACCACAGTCACAAGGGTTACAATGTGGATCAGGCCAAGTAATCTTTCGAATATGATGCCTCATTACAGTTACTACCGTATCATCTTTAAGTAAAACATCAATAAAATCAGTACCAGCATTACATAAAATTCCCTTAATGATCTTTGAATGTCCATCTCGTCCTTCAGTCATTCTCAAGTTGTCGTCCATTGTTTTCAAAATCATTCTCTCCTTTCCATCTATATTAAACTATGTAATTAAGGAAGGGCGCGGATAGTTATCTGTCCAGTAATTTATAAAATATATAAAGAGAAATAAAATAGGCAAGCTTTCTCCTCGTTTAACCATACAAAAATACTTTGCTTTTAATAATTTATAATAAATATAGAAAGGAGGCTTTAATATGCACAAAGTTCGCCTTGAATGTGAATGTAAGGAAGTACGAATCGATGATTTCGATAAAAAGGATAAGAAGCATCACGATAAATGTGAATGTTGTAAAGACCACCATCATGATTGTGATTGTAGAAGAAGACATCACGATTGTGATTGTAGAAGAAGACACCATCACTGTGATTGGCACAGACATCACCACTGCGACTGGCACTGGCGCAGACATCATCACTGTGACTGGCATCGACGCCATCACTGCTTCCCAAGACATCACTCCTGGAGAAGGTGTGATTGTTCATGGGGGCATTTCCACAGTAGGTGCGGTTGCTAGTTAAAGTGAAATATAAAATAGTATTAAAAGGAGAACATGCTGGCTTAGCCTCGATAATAGCTAATAATATGCATGAAAAAGAACCCGAGAAATATCTCGAGGTTCTTTTTTTAATTTCCTGTTAGGCAAGGAATGTATTTTTAAATTTAATATATAAGATAAGCATTCTTAAACTAAGGTTTTAATGTTTTTAAACTTCACACCGCATTTACATAGTGTACTATGCTTTAACTGTCTAACTTCGGCATGGCATTTAGGGCAGACGGGCTTTTTGTGCATAGAGTTCACCTCTTTAAATTTATGGAGTTTATTTATATGCTCGTGTCATTACTGGGTTAAAATGGTAAGATTAGCTCATTAGAGTAGTTTAATAGAAAAATATATCTTATATTTATTATAATATCATGTTTCAATAAATAATCAATACTTATTAATAATAATTATAATTTGGGGAGGTAAGTAATGATTCATTATAAGCAGGGGCTATCTTCCATCTTTTGGGGACTTTTAGTTGTATTCTTAAACTTCGATATTAATGGGGTATCGTTATTACCGAACTTTGTTGGATTTCTACTCGTATTATCAGGACTTCGAGAGGTAATAAAGCAAGATAAAGGTATGAATTCACTCGTCCCATGGACATACGGCCTGATTGTCTTATCGGCTATAGCCTGGTTTTCTTCGTTTATAAGAGTCGATGCTGTACCGGCTTCGAAGCAACAGGCTGGATTTCTTACAATTGATTTACCTATTATTGATCTATTCTTTATAGCAGATGGTGTGGAGCAGGTACTAACCCTTGTTTTTGTAATATTGTTAATGAACTATTATATTCAATTGGTTAAACATTCGAGTGAAGAACAATGGGGTTTGACCTTTATTAGGCGTAGGAATTTTTATGTCGCAGTAAATGGTTTGTTGCTTTTTAGTATGCCATTTGTAGTTCTCTTTCCTGGTTGGCTGCCGATCTTGTTTATTTTTTTATTGTTATTAAGCTTTATTGCGTTTATTAGAGTTTTAATGACGGCTTATCGAATGAAAAAGATTGCTGAGACGGAAGCTTTTGTTGAATTAGAAGAAATGAAACAGATCCAACCATTTTACGTTACACGAAAGAAACAATCGATAACCGCTTTGGTGGTCATCATTTTATCATGGGCTGGAAGTATGCTGTGGCTTGAACAATGGCGTTTAGAGGAGCCGTTACTTCTTCCCGCTTTTATTGCAGCTACTGGAGACGATTATGCGAGTGTTTACTACGTACATAACGGTAAACCTGATGAGATGGAACCTCAATTTATCTTCTATAAGGAATTTGAACAGGAAAGTATGATTTTTTATGATGGCTATTTTGCGATTGGTCAGTTACGTTTCAGCACAGGGGATCACGAAGGATTAAAAGATCTTTTAAACAGTGAATTTAGGCTTAGTAACGGTAATCGTTTGCAAAATAATGGCCAATTCTATTATTTAGAATTGCCGGAACTGAATACAGATCCATCGAAGTATATGGAACTTCAAGGTGGGAGTAGTGATGCGAGTGGGTATAGTTTAACCTTTAAAGTAAAAAAATCATTTCAAATGATTGAGGCATTAGCTGTTCCGTTTCCAAATAAAGTTTATGATTACTTTACTTTTGCCTGGGAAGGTTCTTCAAAAAATAAAGAATTTGAAGAAGGTGAAATAGTTACTTTTACGATTCAACCGAAGGAAATGGAAAGCTACCAACAGTTGGCCACTTTCCAATCCCCTGTTAGAATTGTCGTTGATGGAGGTGAAGGTAAGGAGATAATCGATGTCGGTTGGATTGAATATTACCCAACTTTCAGCATGGGTTCGCTCAAAGATTACGTGAGGCAATTTAAATAAATATGTAGACGTACATTATAGTCTAATGAATGTAACCTTTTCCTTGATCGTCTTCATTTAAGGTCTCGCCGATTCCTTCTTGTGCGACTTTTAAGCGAAAGGTTTCATATAAATACATTCCAAACATTTCAAAACGTTCGTTATCTGAAAGCTCATCAATCAATTTCTTCACATCTTCTTTGCTTATTTCCTGGAGGATGCCGTCGACAATAATGTAGGCATCTTCCTCATCTCCTGTTAAATGGTTTTTATACATCTCATATAGATCATCAACAAATTTCATATACATCCCCCCGTGCTTAACCAAGTGCTTTTCATCTTTCTAGTGTGACATCTTTCACTTTAAATTATTCCCAAGGGATAAAGTTGTAAATTAATTGTTATTATTGCTGTTTTCATTTATGATACATGAGGCAATAAGAGGGGAGGAATTGCATTTTGATTATTCAAGACTCCATTTACGGCAGTTATGAAATAGAAAAAGTCCTTGAAGAACTCATTCTTTCTAGTCCAGTGCAGCGGTTAAAAAAAATTCATCAAGGTGGGGCTAGTTACTTGGTTAACCCTAAATGGAATGGGACAAGGTATGACCACTCGGTAGGAGTGATGTTACTCATTCGAAAGCTTGGAGGATCGATAGAAGAGCAGATCGCAGGTTTACTTCATGATGTGTCCCATACCGCATTTTCTCATGTGATTGATTTTGTTCTTGAACAATTAGAGGATAGTTATCACGAAAAAATATTTCATCAAGTTGTTGAAACTTCTGATATTCCAAAAATTCTCAAGAGACATGGGTACAATTATGAGGACTTGTTACTTAATGATGGAAAATGGACGTTGCTTGAGCAGCCTGCTCCAGAGCTTTGTGCAGATCGAGTGGATTATACACTTCGAGATATGTTTGAATACGGGAAGATCAGCCGTAATGAAATCGAACGCTTTTTACAACAGCTTACTGTTGTAAATGGAAAAATGTTTATTCGCGATTTGGAAACGGCTGAGTGGTTTGTGGAAACGTACTACAAAGAAGTCATCGATTTCTTTTTAGATCCTTTAAATGTTTACGGTTACGACTTGTTAACGAAAGTGATTAAGATCGCATTTAAGAAAAACATAATAACTTTAGATGATATGTTAGGTGCAGATGAAGAAATAATGTCTAAAATGAAGAAATCTCCAGACCAGGAATTACAGCTTTTAATTGGGCAACTTCACGATCAAGTTAACGTTTGTGAAGATAAAGATGATTATCATGTGCATATGAAAAAGAAAGTAAGGTTGATCGATCCATCTGTTTACATAGAAAGACAATTAGTGAAGGGCTCTTGTTTATCTGAAAAAATTAAAATGATGAACAATGTTGCTTTGAAAAAATCCACTGAAGGTACGTATGTAAAGGTAATTACGAGGTAGTACGAAACTAAATGTATTCAAAAGTGATGGATATAAGGGAAAATTCCATCGCTTTTTTTGGACTTAAAAGTTAAACTTTGACACCCAATACATTGTCCTTCTATAATTTACAAACTCTACACCTTCTATTTGTTCGTTATAATATGGATATAAGAAAAGGAGGGGGAGTTCTTGTCACAAAATGATGAGCGTCGACTATCAAATCAAAAAAAATTTATATATATTATAGGATGTACTTTCCTCTTTTTATTAGTAGTTGGAGGTTCGATTCTAGCAATCTACCCATTTCCATCAAAAGAACAAGTGGAATACTTTCATTCTGATCAGCCGATTATTTATAAAAAAGAAGTATTTGAAGGCGAATTTATTCGTTTGAACAACCAGAATTATGTTAGTTTACGATTTTTTAAGGAATACATCGATCCAATTGGATTTTTTGATGAACAGTCAAGGTCAATGATCATTACAACGGATGATAAAGTGCTCCAAGTTCCAGAGGAGGAACTGTCTATTTTTATTAATCAAGAGCCTTTTACATTTGAAATCCCAGTTTTGACATTAAATGAACGAGATTATTTTATAAGCCTTGAGTTACTCGAAATGATTTATGCATTGGAAACGAATGTAGTCGAAGAGACTGAAGCCCTTTTTATTCGTGAAGATGGTGAAGAAGTACAATATGCGGTTGTAGTAGGCTCATTAAAGGATCATGAAGCACGCTTAAGAACAAAGGAGACAGTAACAAGTCCATATACAGCAGAAGTAATTAATGATGAAAGAGTCATTGTGGAACACCAAAATGATGAGTTTGTGTATGTCCGTAAGTTAAATGGGGTGGCAGGTTTTATAAAAAGAGACCATATTACCATAGATCTGGAGCGAGAGCGGATCGTAGTAGAATTGGAGAGAAAAAATTCTACAGATCTACCTATAATCAATGGACCAATTAACCTGACGTGGGAAGCAGTATACACAGAAACACCTAGTGCTAGCTCCTTACCTGAACTCCCTGGGGTAAACGTCGTTTCACCGACATGGTTTAAGCTCAAAAACGGTGAGGGAGATATTTCAAATCTCGGGTCGTTAGAGTATATGGATTGGGCAAGAGACAGGGACTTTCAAGTATGGGGGTTATTTTCTAATGACTTCGATCCTGATTTGACGACTGAGGCGCTTGCAAGTTTTGAAACCCGTCAGAACATGATTCGCCAGCTTATTTATTATAGTCAATTATATGGTTTAGATGGAATTAATGTCGACTTTGAAAATGTGTACTTAAAAGATAGAGATTTGGTTACACAATTTATGAGAGAACTTACCCCGTATCTGCATCGTGCGGGATTGATTGTTTCTATGGACATTACGTTTATTTCTGCGAGTGAAAATTGGTCGATGTTTTATGACCGAGTCGCCTTATCATCGATTGTTGATTATATGATTGTCATGGCCTATGATGAGCACTGGGCAACATCCCCACAGTCTGGAAGTGTTGCTAGCCTGCCATGGGTGGAACAAAATGTGATGCGATTACTGGAAGAAGTTCCGAACGAAAAGCTTGTGCTTGGAATTCCATTCTATGCAAGACTGTGGACTGAGCAAACGACAGAAGGTGGAAATGTTGAGGTTTCCTCTCAAGCATTGTCTATGAATGAAGTGCAAGAATGGATAGAAGAGCGGGGATTAACACCAACCTATGACAAAACTAGTGGTCAACATTATGTTGAATTTATAGATGAACGTGAAAATGCAACATATAAGATTTGGATAGAAGATGAGATGTCGATTGAAAAAAGGGTCGCTATTAGTCAGGATTACAAATTAGCAGGTGTTGCGGGTTGGGCAAGACACTTTGCAAATGATCAAGCATGGAAGCATTTAGTTCAAGTGCTGCACGGGAAGAAAATCGAAAAGTAACGGAACGATAGGCGGTGTTTCTACAATTAGTAGGGACTCCGCCTTTACTATAGTCTAGTAAGGGTACAATTAAAAAATAGTAGTTTATCTTGAGTAGTTCGTCCACACTATTGGAAATTACTTGAATAACGTAGTATTAGAAAACGTTAAGGAGGGTTTGGTAAAGATGTCTGATAAAAAAGATAGTCAAAAGAGTCAAAAGAGTCATAAGGTAGATCCAGCGCCACCGTATTTTAACTACAAGCCATTTAAAGATAAGAATGCCGTGTCTCCAAAAGTAAGTAATCACCCAGTTGAGCCAGATTTGACGTTAGGACCAACAACTGTAAAGGTCCCAGTTGTTTTAGCAGAAACAATGGTACAAATTGATCTAAATCCAACGATTAAGTTTCCTGAACCAGTACTAGAGATCAAAGCCATTAAAAAGAATCTAAAGATTACGCAATGCCGTCTTCTATTACCGACTAACAAACTATTTATTAGTGGATTTGTCCGTAAGAATATTCAATATGCTACACCACACTATGGTACAAAAGATGCGGTCATCTCTAATATTCGTTCTTTAACGATTGATGTACCATTCAAAACAGTAACAGAAATTGATTATATTAAAAAACCAAAATTCACATTTGCCCCACCAACACAAAATTCTTCTTATTTTATGAAGTCTCAACTCCCTGATGGCTTTGCTGCGAAAGAACATTTATTATCTGCAGACTTATCTCAATTTGATCAATTTAGTGGAGAAGAGTTCAATGAAATTCCGTACTGCGAGCTAATTTCAAGCCGTTTCTATGAGTATGATGAAGCGTTAGATAAGAAGATGGGTAGAGTTTACGATGAGAAAGGTAATTGTATTGATGCTCCATTTGAAGAAGGAACATTTACAACAGTGGAAGAGAAAATGGTAGTAGAGTTAAAAATTAAAGTGCTGCAAAAGCAACAAGTTCATGTGAAATCAGATAAACATGATGGACACCTCTATTAACAGATCTATAGGTGGTTGAAGGTATTTCAACCACCTTTTTCCTTAAATTAATTTGAGTTTGAGTTTGAAGAAGCAACGGATACACTGGTAACAGCAGCAATCATCGCTGCTTGTTGAGCTTGCATAAGTGCTTCAAAAGTAGTGAAGATGCCTGTTTCTAGGATCATGGATTCCTTCATTTTATCTGTCATTAAGAAGTTGGCCGCCATTATAAAATTCATATCTTTATGCCATTTGAATGCTTTTTCATTATTGAGTTGGTCTTCAAGCTGCAATACAAAGTCAATTTCTTTGATACCATTTTCTAACAAGGCTAGTAATCCGACTTCAGGATAGTGCATCGTCTTTAATCTGCGTCTAGATTGCTTAAATTTGTCCAAGATATTTAAAGAGCGTTCAATTAGTACACTTGGTTTTTCTTCGTATTGCAGAGATAAGATATGGCTAAGAAATTGAAGGTCATTTCCTTTTCTAAAACCATGCTTTGACAATTCATTGTAATACGTTTTTGTAAGATCTAGGAGTATTTGTATGTCTGTGTCTACTTTTGCTAGCAAGACAGCTAACGGATAGTCTACAGTTGATGTGAGAAAAAAATGTTGCGCCTTCATTCCCTTATAAATGGCGAGTGCCCGCTCGATACTTTCTCTATGATCACTACCATCAGGATCATTAGTAAGTAAAATCATTGCTGCTATATAGGAAAATGAGTCGCGTTTAAAACCGCCTTGGATTAATTTTTCATATAAGTCGATGAATTCTTCAAATTTTGCGTTTGGACTTTCAAAACGAACATCGAGCATTGCAGCGATCGTAAAACGTTGGTAGCCCCTTAATGTTGAGAGCAGTCCAACTTGACTTTTTATGTGCTCACTCAGCTCAGTAAATTGGGTTATGTTTAATGTTTTGTTGTTAACGACATAAATTGAAGCAACCATCATCAATGTTTTGTCAGAAACTTTCCATTTTAGTGCACTTTTTAATTGCTTATAACCATCTATGTATTGCTCCACCTTTTGTTGTAAAGGTTCCTGTAACATCATATCACTTCTTTCATTAGACTTTACTTTATATACGAAATGTAGATCGATTGGTTGCAGCATTTCGTATAGTGCAAGAAAAGTTATTTCTTACTTTCCATTTAGTTTATCCTAAAATTTTTTCAATCATCGGAGAAGTTTTTTGAGGTTTAGGAAAAGGTTGTTATCTAAGTTCACCATTTGAATTATAGGGCTTACTTACAAACAAATAAAAAGAGACTGATAAACATCAGCCTCTTGCATAGGAAAGCTTTTTGAATGGAACAATCTTTGTGAATTGTTGAAAGTCCCGTAACTCACCTTCAATTTTAATCAGTTTCAAGACATCCGTGAACGTTTGAACATCTTTAATCACATCGATAAACTGTTCGGTAAAAGAACGATTATCTAATGAAGACCGTAAATGAGCATTTAAGGTAACCCAATCAAAACTTTGGGTCTCGTAGGCTTTAGAACGGCTCCATAAAATGTATTGGTAACTGATTGGTGAAAGCGTCGTGTCGCTATCATTTTCTAGTAAGTCATTACACCATTTTACAGCTAGCGCTTTTTCTTCAATCATAAGTCAACAACCCTTATCTAGTAATCATCTTCTACTATTATATTAGAATATTGGCCGATAAACCACTTGATAAGTTTGGAAGACGGTTTGTAGTTATAGGATGTTTTCTTTCTTTAACTTTTCTATTACGAGACGGTCGGTTTCAAAGGCAAGTGCCGGTATCGCATCATAAGCAAAGTAATCTACTGCACTTAAATCATCATTCGCTTTTAACGTTCCACCTAAAACTTCTGCCAAAAACCATATACCGACAGTATTCTGTTGCAGGATTATGAAAATTCGAGTGCACCTCATATACTCGTTTTAAATGGATATGTAGACCTGTTTCTTCAAAAAACTCTCTTTTGGCTGCTGCACGAACGTCTTCATCGTATTCAACATAACCACATGGAATACACCATTTGTCTTTAAAACTTATATTGCGTTTTCCGAGAAGAAGTTTTTGGTCCTGAACAACAATTGCGGCAACTCCAACGATTGGATTTTGATAAAAAATAAATCCACAATCGGTACACTTTGGACGGTGAATACTTTTCGGACCTTGGATTTCTAATTTACCACCACATTTCGGACAAAACCGGTAGCGCATTTTATCACCTCAACCTCAATTATCAAATCTTTTATTTAACATTACTTGAAGGATTGGTGCATTCTAAAAAGTTTGTCAAGATAAGAACTTCTAATAAAGATAAATGCAATTATCTTTTTAGTATTAGGGCAAACTATTTTAAAATACTATGGGGAGTGAGTAAAAATGTCCTATGTTAATGGTCAAATTATTTCCGGAGAATTTGATACGAGCGCAAATGAATTCTCGCTCCATTCCGTCAAACACCATTTAACAGAAACAAGTTTAAAGCAATGTCAAGTTGCCCAATTATATAATTACTTGAAAAAGCACGAGAACGAAGCGGATGGCCAAGTTATTAGCCTTTATGATCAGTTGCTTGTTCCATTATCAAGCGAAGAGACGAAGGCCATTTTACGAGATCTTGAACAAATTCAAAACCTATATCAGAAAGGGTAACTTCCTAAAGCTTGATCATGAACAGTTGACAAAGGTCATGAACGTTAATTTATTGTTTCTCTCGCTTTGAAATTTCTTCAGTAACAATAAATGCGAGGTCATCATTACCAAATAAAGATAGTACACCGAGGACGGTATCATCAGGGATTGGGCCTGCTTCTTCTTTAGAAACAGTTAAACTTAAAGCCTGTTGTAAAGCTTGGTTACTTTCTTGTTTAGGATAGGCTCGTAAGTATAGTTCCTCTGGATGTAGATCGTGATTGATACACCACTGGGCAAAAACGAGAATCATCATTTGTTCATCTTGTTGGAAGTTTTGGATAATCTGTTCTTCTAATTGCTTTTTGCTCATTGAAAAATCTCCTTATTAACAGTATGGTTAATATATTATAACAAACAACTTTGGATGACGAATAAAAAGATAACACAGCTTCTCTTTCAGTCTAAAGTGAAGCAAGTCAACTAGTAGTACAAAAAAACTCTAAATGGAAAAATACATAGTGTCTCTGAAAGAATAGGAAGGGGTGCTTATGATGAGCAAGCTAACCGTACTTTACCCTCAAGCGATAGAACATACGAAAATGAAAATTAATGAGGACATTGATCATTACCTTGAGATAAAGGACTCAATGCCCACATATGAACAATATATTATTGACCGTCGTCACTATATCGAACAAATTTGGATTAATGTCTGGCTTACAAAAGTAACGAATGATGTACCAAAGCGAGAGAAGAAAGCTTTTCTTAGTGAAAATGGGTATGAAGTTGAAGGTATAGACCGGAAATTAATTAACCGTTTGTTTCGAAACGAAATGCGTTCATACGAACCATTTGATACCCTTTTATGGGTTGAAAATTCATTTTCTGGAGATTACTTAGGATGGGAAGAACGTTATCATCGTGTACGTGAAGAATTTCTTAAAAGAAAAGAAGAAGAGTTACAAGCTGAAAAGAGAAGCAGCATAAAAGAAAACATTGAAGCTTTTGCTCAACATTTGATTGAAGAAGAATATGAGCATTTTTACATTTACGTTAGATACCATGTGGCGAAACAATTAGCTTTTGATTTTGAGAACAATCAAAAGTATCCTGCAATTGCACCTTTTAAAATAGAAGAGAAGTTAGTTGAAGAAGGCCCTTTTGACCCATCTAACTATTCAACATTAGTGACATTCTTTGATGAATTAACAGGGGCTGTTCATAAAAAATTTCATTGGGAATACGAAACGTATTTTTATGCGTATGAAAAATTAATTGGTGACTATCTTCCAAATTTTGTAGCACGTACTGTATTGGAACAATTGCCTCCATCACTTACTGACCAATATGCTATAGAATTCAATCGAGAATTGTCCCAAAGATCGTTAAGAAAACTGTTAACCATCTATGTGAATACTCTTGAAAGTGATTATTTTAAAAGGATACAAGAAGAGTACGTATCTGATCTTCTGGAATTAGCAACAATTCCATTTGACTTAGAACGTCATGAAAAAATATACGAACAAGATCTTGAGGACCGTGAACGAAAAAAAGCCGAAGAAATAGCTGAAATTGAACGAAAAAAAGCGATGGAAGAACGGATGCTCGAAGACATATTTGGGCGTGAGTATCGACCATCGATTGGCCGAAACATTCAGTATGTGCTGCATATTGGTGAAACCAATACAGGAAAGACCCATCATGCACTAGAACGAATGAAAGAAGCAAACAGTGGTTTATATTTAGCACCACTTCGGTTGTTAGCTCTTGAAGTATTCGATAAATTAAATCACGAAGGAGTCCCTTGTTCGCTGAAAACAGGTGAAGAAGAAAAAGAGATGGAAGGTGCGAACCATATTTCGTGTACAGTTGAAATGTTCCATGAAAAAGAGTACTACGATATTGTCGTTATCGACGAAGCACAAATGATTGCAGATAATGATCGTGGATTCTCATGGTTCAAGGCGATTACAAAAGCAAATGCAAAAGAAGTTCATATCATCGGAAGTCATAATGCTGAATCAATGATTGTACAACTGCTAGGCGACTCGAATATTGAAATTTATAAATATTACCGCGAAATCCCCCTTGAAGTAGAGTCCAAAGAGTTTAGCATGAAGCATACGAGAAAAGGGGACGCACTCGTTTGTTTTTCTCGAAGAAGAGTACTTGAAACGGCTTCTAAGCTCCAAAACAGCGGTCATTCGGTCAGTATGATTTACGGTAGTATGCCTCCTGAAACGCGGAAAAAACAAATGCAACGTTTTATTGATGGTGAAACGAATGTCATAGTTGCGACAGATGCGATCGGCATGGGGTTAAACTTACCGATACGGCGAATTGTTTTTCTAGAAAATGAAAAATTTGATGGGACAAGAAGACGACGTCTTACGTCTCAAGAAGTAAAACAAATTGCTGGACGTGCAGGTCGTAAAGGGATTTATGATGTTGGGAAGGTTGCATTCACAAAAGACATTAAACGAATGAAGCGTCTGTTAGATCAAGAAGATGCGCTTGTGTCGACATTCGCTATTGCACCAACAAATGCAGTTTTTGAGCGATTTCAGAAGTATCACCGTGATCTTGGTACATTTTTTGAGCTTTGGAATAAGTTTGAAAGTCCAAAAGGTACGAAGAAAGCAACTCTTTCCGAGGAAAGAGAATTGTATACGATGGTACGTGGTACACAAATCGAGGCGCGTTTATCGATGATGGATCTATATGGATTTTTACACTTACCTTTTTCAACGAATGAACCACTTCTTACTAAACAGTGGAGAAGAGCCATGTCAGCGATAATAAAAGGTGAAGAACTGCCGGAGCCTATTATTAAAAAAGGAACACTCGAAGAAGTAGAGCTGTCTTACAAAGCGGTTGGTTTACATTTACTATTCTTGTACCGGCTTGACCGGCGTACCGAAGCATTATACTGGGAGCGAGTGCGGGAGGAGATTAGTGATGATGTACATGAACGCCTAAAAACAGACGTCCGAAATATGAGCAAGAAATGTAAGACCTGCGGAACGAAGCTTGACCTTGACTTCGCATTTCAAATATGTGAGGACTGCTACGCTTCTCGACATAAAAAATATGATTATTATTATGAATTCAAAAGATAGAAAGTGAAAGGTAAGAATCATGGGGAAGAAGAAAATTAAAAAAAGAAAATCAATGAGAGGACGGTTAATCTTCGTATTCGCCGTTCTTCTTCTTGTGATGGTTTTACATTATCAAACGGAAATTAAACGAGGTCTTATTCAATTTTCTTTTAAAGATAATGCTATTCCAAGCTGTTATATACCGATTTATAAAGAAGCTGCCGAAACGTATTCCATTCCATGGGAATTACTCGCTGCAATTCATCGAATTGAAACTAGGTTTTCAACGGTAGATCCAATGGTTAGTTCAGTTGGGGCTGTCGGTCATTTTCAATTTATGCCACGCACATGGGTCGGTTGGCGCTACCCAGGAACCGACTTAGGAGATATTACAGATGGTGTAGATATAACCGACCTCGAATTGATAGTGGAATATGGCGGCTATGGTATTGACGCTTCAGGTAATGGAAAAGCAGACCCTTTTAATGTAGTCGACGCTGCGAATGCCGCAGCAAAATATTTAGCCGATCATGGTGCGGCAAATGGTGATCTACCAAAAGCGGTTTTTTCTTATAATCATAGTCAAAAATATGTAGACAAAGTGCTGCATTACTATGAGCTTTATAACGACGGCGGATACACAGCAGAAAAGCCGTCGGGGTATTGTTTTAAATAGAAATAAGAGGCGGGCACCTGATGAAAGTGTTCGCCTTATATGGTTATCCCTAAAATGAATTGTTCACAAATTGAATGTTTATTTCAAATTCATTAACATAGTTAGGTTTTTTTAGTTTTACTGTGTTTAAATATAACTCACCATCAATAGAAGACATTGATCGAAAGGTTGCTTGATATTGATTGGTTGTACGTTCAATTCTTTTAGGAGCTTCAACAAAATGGTATTCAGTACCCGCTGTATCTTCAATCCATAAAACCATTGCTTGTTGATATGCATGGTAACCTTTCGTCTCGTATGTGACATTAACAATATCATTGTTCTCCTCAACCTTTAAAATCTTTAATTGTCCCATTTTTCCTTGTGAAAGAGTGAATTCTTTGCCTTTCCATTTCTTTTTGACCTTTTTAGGTTGATGAGTATTCATGTCAACGAGATAAGGTTTGACTGTTAACGTTGTTGGAATCTGTTCAAGGGGCTCAAAGTAATACTTAGAGTTGTTAATAAACTTGTAACCTTTAATACTTCCACCCCCACCACCACTTAATGGTTGTAGGACCCGTCCTTGGTCGTCTACAACTTGAAAAAACAAAATGTGAGGAGCTTGAGAGTTGAAATTTTCATAATCTATGACTTCTTTGTACTTAATTTCAATAGCGGTTGGAAAGAAGGTAACTTTGTCATAGTAAAGTGAAAGATCATTAGCTTCTTTTTCTTTTGTAATGAAATATGAGTAATGGTGACCCTTTCTCTCAACCGGAAGTTCAATGTACAATGATTGGTTTTTGTAAGATTGTAATCCAAGTAAGAAGGAATTGGGCAACGGATATTCATCAGAAAGCTGAACTTCCAACATTCCAACATACATCCCATTATGTAATTTTGTTTCACTAACCCCAAAACTGTGACTTCCAACTTGTTCATTATTAATTGAGATCTCTACGTCTAAAAAGTCGTTTCTTTCAGGCCCGACTTTTAGGTTATCCCTAGGTTCAAAGATATAACCGATATAGATCTTTGACCCATCAAAAAGGCTCTCCGTAAAAGTAATGACGTTGTCCTCTATGGTAACTTCTTTATTTACAGATGTTGTTAAACCTTTTTCATGAGCTTTTTTTAATCCTAGATGTCCAACTAGGTCAAAAACCGAGTCAATGTTAGTTGTGGTTTTGACTTCATCAGCTTGAGTTGGAAAACTATATATACCCGCAATAAAAAACGAAAGTATCACAAGTGTTATGTATTTAATTTTACTTGATTTCATTGGCAACCGCCCTCTTATTAAACTTTTAACTTAAACCATTCCTTTAGGATCGATTGCCTTTTTAACTTCATCTGACATTAACCCTAATTCTTGGAGAACTTGATTTAAAGTCTTATTTTTAACATCAGCCTGCATTCCAATCTGAGCTGTAAGATCGTACCCCATAGATGGGCTGAGCCCAGTTACTAAGGCTAAGCTTGCTTCCATCCAATTTTTACATACTTCTTCATTAGCCTGAATGCCTGTAATACATTTTGTGACTAGTGTCGAAACAGCATTAGCTAGTATATCGATGGCGTCAAGTAAAGTGTAGGCAATGAGCGGCATCATGACATTGATCTCTAACTGAGCGGACATTCCGGCTGTAGCGACAGCAGCTTCATACCCGATAATTTGATAACAAACCATATGAACCATTTCTAAGATCGCTGGATTTACTTTTCCGGGCATAATCGTTGAGCCTGGCTGTACGGATGGCAGTGTTATTTCAGCTAAGCCTGTACGAGGCCCCGAACTTAGTAAACGCAAATCACTTGTAATTTTTATTAAGTGAACAGCGAGCTCCTTTAAAGCCATCATTGTACGGATCGGTGCATTACGATTTTGCATAAAGCTGAACAGGTTGGCTGGAGACCGGAAAGGGTAATTCGTACGATTGCTAATCTCTAGAATAACTTTTTGCGGGTAATCTGGGTGTGTATTTATAGGAGTGCCAATTGCATTGCCGCCTAAACCAATTTCATAAAGCGGGTCAACGGTTGCTTCGATTTGAGCGTACATTGACTCAATTGTCCCAGCATAGCCTGAAAATTCTTGTCCTAGTCGCATCGGCACTGCATCGTGTAAATGAGTTCTACCCGTTTTTAAAATGTGCATAAATTGATTAGACTTGTTTTGGAGTTCTTGCTGCAAATCTGAGATAGCAGGAAGAAGCCGTTGATTTATATTTTCTACGGCAGCTATATTTAGTGCTGCAGGAAAAGTATCATTTGTTGATTGTGCCATGTTCACATGATCGTTTGGATGTACTCTAAATGTATTGAGTGAATGATCGATAGACCCACCTAATAACTCGGTAGCTCGGTTAGCGATAATCTCATTTGCGTTCATATTTTGTGAGGTTCCAGCACCGGCTTGGTATACATCTACGACAAAATGATCATCCCATTGTCCTTCTGTAACTTCTTCAGCGGCTGTAATGATGGCTTGGGCTATATTTTGGGGTAATTTACCAACCTCCATGTTCACGAGTGCCGCAGAAGCTTTAATAATACCCTGTGCTTTAATAAATGATCGGGGCAGTTTTCTCCCGCTAACTTGAAAATTTTCGAAAGCGCGTCGAGTTTGAGAACCATAGTACGCATTAGATGGAACATGAATTTCACCTAAAGTATCTTTTTCTTTGCGAAATTGATTAGAAGGTATCATTATTTATCTCCTTAATATCCATTAATCTTAAAGGTTATTGTTTCCAAAGAGATCTATATTATTTGAAAATTGATTTTGGAAGGAATTTAGGATAAATTGTCGAAATAGTTTTAACTATTAATTATATCGAGGTGTGTAAAGTGTTTCAATTTGCTGTTAATCTTTCGACGGTTTTTACCGAAGTACCATTTCTAGAACGTTTTACTAAAGCAAAGGAAGCGGATTTTTCTTTTGTTGAATGTCAATTTCCATACAGCTTTTCGATTGAGGATATTAAAAAGGAGCTTAACCAACATCAATTATCACTTGTACTTATGAACTTACCGCCGGGTAACTGGGAAAAGGGGGATCGCGGTTTAGCCGTTGATCCTTCTAGGATGACCGAGTTTCGGGAAGGAGTTGAGGACGGGATCAAGTATGCGACTGCTCTAGGCTGCTCAAAAATACACTGCATGGCAGGAATACTGCCTGAAGGACTTGAAAGAGCGGTTGCGAAGAAAACGTACTTAGACAATATTCAATATGCAGCAAGTCGTTTTGAAAAACATCAATTAACACTACTCCTAGAACCTATTAATTCTTTTGATATGACAGGTTACTTTTTATCGAATATTGAAGAAGCGGTTAACGTCCTTCGAGAAGTCGATTTACCAAACGTGAAGCTTCAGTATGATTTTTATCATCAGCAAAGAATTCAGGCTGGTTCCCTTATATCTACATTTGAAACGTACAAAAACCATATTGGACATGTACAAATAGCAGATGTTCCCGGGCGTCACGAACCTGGAACAGGAAAAATCGATTATGAATCAGTTTTTAAGTCTCTCGATAACCTTCAATATAAAGGGTTTGTAGGGCTAGAATACACGCCTAAGGGAAAAAGTGATGAAAGCTTTGTGTGGATGAGGAGGAATGAGAAATGAACATTGGATTCATCGGAACGGGTGTTATGGGTTCGAGAATGGTAAAAAGATTATTAGCTGGAGGCTATAAGGTAACGGTCTATAATCGCTCACCCGAAAAAGTTAAACCACTTATAAAAGAAGGTGCTTTTCGAGCTGAAGATATAGCAACTCTGTCTAGTCAATCAGACGTAATCTGTACGTGTCTATCCATGCCTCAAGATGTAGAAGAGGTGTATTGTGGGAGCGGTGGGGTATTAGAGCACACCAAGCCTAACACCGTATGTATTGATTTTACGACAGTCAGCGTTGATACGAGTAAATATGTTGCGATGAAGGCTATTGAAAAAGGGGCGCATTATTTAGATGCACCTGTTAGTGGCGGTCCAGAAGGCGCGGAACAAGGAACATTAACTATAATGGTTGGCGGAAAGGAGTCGTCTTTTGTTCAAGTTCTTTCGATGTTAGATGTGTTAGGAAAGACAATCAAGCACCTTGGTCCAACTGGATCGGGTAGTGCAGCCAAATTAATTAACCAGTACTTAGTAGCTGTTCATTCTATTGCTGCTTCAGAGGCTATGGTGACAGGAACAGCCCTCGGTTTAAATCCTGAACAGCTTTTTGAAATACTACAAGTAAGCTATGGAGACAGTAAAATGTTACGCAGACATATGGGAGATTACGTTTTAGACCGGCAATTTGAACCTGGTGGCGCTGTCAAATACGTTCACAAAGATGTGAAACTGGCTAACCCATTATTTGAACAAGCAGGATTACAGGATTTTTCTGGACGGTTTGCCGAACGAGCGTTTCAAGAGGCGATTAATCAAGGATTTGCAGATTTAGATATGTCGGCGGTCATCCGTCCGTTAGAAAATGAATGCGATGTCGTTGTTCAAAAAAGAATGGTAACGGATGGGAAGTAATTTGGAGAAGGTAGTAAGTGGAAGGACAACCTCGTAAATATAATCTCATTATCAAAAAATAGGATGCAAATCTCGATTTGCATCCTAAGCTAATTAGAAACTATAATCACTGGCCCAACGCGGCTTCAATTGCCTGAATTACTTGATCGTCATCGGGCTTAATACGACTTCCGTAACGTTCAATGAGTTCACCATCCCGTGAAATAAGAAACTTTTCAAAGTTCCATTTAATTGGATCACTTGAGGCCGTTAACTGTTTAAACAAAGGGTGAGTGTCATCTTGCCCCGCATGAACTTTATCGAATACTTCAAATGAAACCCCGTAGTTTACTTGACAGAACTCAACGATTTCTTCGACCGTACCAGGCTCTTGCCCACCAAAGTCATTAGAGGGAAATGCAAGGATTTCAAAACCTTGATTTTTGTATTTTTGGTAAACACTTTCTAACTGTTCGTATTGAGATGTAAATCCACATTTAGATGCAACATTCACAATGAATAGCACTTTACCTTCATAATCTTGAAGCTTTCTTTCAGTTCCTTCAGCTGTTGTTACACTTACATGATAAATAGAGTCATTTGCCAATGTATCTTCACTAATCCTTTCCGTTTCGGTAACTTGTTGCCCACAAGCGCTCAATAATAGGACGCACAATAAAAAGACCAACAATCGCAACTCCATCACCTTTTTCTCAATTATTTCAATTAATTAAGGTATCCATTTTATTCAAGTAAAGTATAGTACAATGGCATGGTAATCTCAAACATTATGGTATTCCTATCCAATAACATATAATATACTGATTATATAGAGGTCTTTTACCATAGACTCTTTAAAAGGTTATTGCTCATTGCTTCAAACAGAATGTGAAAAATGAGTGAGCTTATAAATGAAGCACTATTATAGCAATATACGTTTGAACCAGCCTTTCAAATATAAAGTTAATTTTGTGGGGGAATACATATGAAGTGTTTAATCGTTTATAGTACTTCACATGGGACAACAGAAAAAGCATCCAAACTTCTTTCTCACTATTTTGAAGGTAATGTTGAACTCGTAGATTTAAATAAGAGTATCTTTCAGCCGAAAATTTATCGATATGACACGATTATTATTGGCGGTTCTATTCACTTGGGCTCTATCCAAAAAAAAGTGAGACAATTTATAAAAGCAAATCTTGATCAGCTGTTAACTAAAAGAGTCGGGCTTTTTCTTTGTTGTATGAATGAAGGTGAATTAGCAAAAGAGCAATTTAATAAGGTATACCCTGTTCAATTAAGAGAGCACTCTTTCGCAAACGGACTTTTTGGCGGTGAGCTCCTGTTTTCACAGATGAACTTTTTAGAACGGCAAATCATTACGAAAGTTAAGGGTATTAGTAGTGACGTTACTAATTTAAATGAAGAGTCCATTCGTGCCTTTGCTAAGCAGATGAATGAAAAAATCAGCTAGTACCCCAATTTAGTTTCAGTCGAATGAACAACTAGGAGTGGCATTATGGGAGAAGTAAATTATCGTCATAAAGAGAAAATTCCAGTGGTAGAACGATATGGTTTAGAGTCGGTACCCATTCATTTGCGAACGACAACTTCGATTGAATATGCGATGATTCAGATGGCCATCTCAGTCAATGCAGGCAATGTATTAATTCCTGCATTAGCAGTACTGCAAGGTGGCTTATCTTTTTTTCAAGCAGTGTTATCAACGATGATTGGTGCAACTGTTGCATTTATTCTCGTCTCATTTTTAGCGTTACCAGGGGCAAAATACGGTATTCCTGCACAATATGCCATTCGTTCGATTATGGGAGTAAAGGGGGCACGGTATATTGCCTCACCGGTTCGGACGATTACATCACTGTACTGGTTTGCTGTACAAACGATAGGTGGGACGTATCTATTAAAAGAGATACTAGAAAGAGTCGCATCAATCGAGGTTCCTTTTACTCCGCTCGCGTTAGTAATGGCTACGATCATGGCCACTCTAGCACTCATTGGTTTTGAAGCTGTTAAAAAGATGACGAAGTATTTTTTACCGCTGCTTTTTATTGGCGGTGTCGTTATGCTCTATATTCTAATAACTGCTGGTCGAAGTGGTGTCGTAATGTCGGACGTAAATACACACGATGGAACTATTCCAATAGGAACGATGATGTTCTTTGCAAGCTTAGCTTTTGTTCAGTATATTTCTGGTGTTAGCTCGGCTTCGGACATGGCTCGGTACGCCAAATCTACAAAACACGCATATTTTGGGTTATTAACAGGCAATACAGTTGGTTTTGCATTAACCGCAACACTAGGAGCTTATACTGCAACGATTTCAGGAGATTGGAATCCATATGTCGTTTCGAGTCAGCTTACGAGTTCTTTTATTTTAACTGCGATTATCTTTGTAGCAGCCATTTTTTCAATGATTACGATTAATTTAAGTAATGCATATACAGGGGGATATAGCTTATTAAATAGTATTCCGAATTTAGGTAGAGTTCGAAGTGCAATTGTTTTTGGAGTCACAGCAGTTACTTTAAGTGCTTTTCCAAATCTAGTGACTAATGCGCAAGTTTATATTTCATGGATGGGTGCGCTTATTATCCCGCTTTCGGCTGTTATTATAATCGATTATATTATCATTAAAAAACGTGAACTAACTTCAGTTGATTTCGAAAAGCTAAAGACTAATAGTTTTCACTATAATAAGGCCGGATTACTCACTATTAGTATGGGTATTGTTCTTTATTTGTGTCTCCCAGAATCTCTTTCGCCTGGTTTTATAACTTTTGTTGTAACTTGCTTCGTTTATATTGTTTTAAAGCTGTATAACAAAAGGAATGGAATTACGGATGAATTCCAATAGAAAATCTCTATCAAGCTATTTTAAATATGATAAAATGAAATAGGTTTTATATCGTTATCGCTTAAATAATAGGTGTACCATTTTTGGTATACCTTTTTTGTCATAATAGAAGTAGTTAAACAAGGCTCTTTTGTAAGTTTTGAGAAGAACCAAAAAGACAAGTGCACATTTTTAAATTTTAACTGTAAAAGGATGGTGCTCAGATTGAAATTTTTCCATACCGCAGATTGGCATCTCGGAAAATTAGTACAAGGTGTCTATATGACAGAAGATCAAAAACATGTACTAGACCAATTGATTAAAGAAGTAGAAAAGGAAAAGCCAGATGCTGTCGTCATTGCTGGAGATTTATATGATCGCTCCATTCCACCGACTGAAGCTGTCGATCTACTAGATGAAGTATTAGAAACGATCGTGTTAAAATTGAAAATTCCAGTACTTGCGATCGGTGGAAACCATGATGGCCCTGAGCGCCTTGATTTTGGAAGGAAAATTATGAAGACGAACGGTTTTCATATTGTAGGTCAATACACAGATACGTTTGACCCCGTAATACTGCATGATGAGCATGGAGAAGTTCACTTTCATTTAGTTCCTTATGCTGAACCTAGTAAAGTTCGCTATGAAATGCAACTAGAAGACGTTCGATCTCATAATGAAGCAATGCAAGCGATTATTAATAAAATTGTTGAAACGATGGATAAAAACGCTAGACATATTTTCGTTGGACATGCCTTTGTAACTCCATACGGCGAAGAAAAGCCAAATACAAGTGATTCGGAACGCCCGCTAGCGATTGGGGGAGCTGAGCACGTCAATGCTAATATGTTTGCTCCATTTCATTACACAGCTTTAGGGCATTTACACCAAGCCCATCACGTTGGGATTGAAAAAATTCGTTATGCAGGTTCACCATTAAAATACTCAATCTCGGAAGAACATCATAAAAAGGGCTACTATATCGTCGAGTTAGATCAAAGTGGTGAAGTGTCAGTTGAAAAAAGATTGTTAGAGCCACGCCGAACGATCCGGACTGTAGAAGGTAAGATTGATGAAATTGAGCAGCACGAACGCAATGAAGATTACGTATTTGTTAGATTATTAGACGAGAGCCCAGTCCTATCACCGATGGAGCGAATCCGTTCGGTTTATCCTAATGCGATGCACGTAGAAAGAGTAATTTCCTTTTTAGCTACGGATCACGATAACGAGGAAACGATGGTACGTTCGAAAATGGATGAACTTTCTCTTTTTAAGGCGTTTTACAAAGAAGTAAAAGGCTCAGACATAACAGAAGAGACTGAACAATTATTCAGCGAAGTGTTACAAGAAACGATCAGATTGGATGGTGAGCGCAAATGAGACCGATAAAATTAACATTAACTGCGTTTGGACCTTATAAACATAAGGAAGTCATTAATTTTAGAGACTTAAAAGAACACCGTCTATTTGTCATTTCTGGAAATACAGGAGCAGGAAAAACGAGTATTTTTGATGCGATTTGCTTTGCTCTATATGGTGAGGCAAGCGGTGAAGATCGTAATGATTCAAGAATGCTTAGAAGTCATTTTGCAGCGGATGAGGACCATACATCGGTTGATTTTGAATTCGAACTTCGCGGCCGGATGTACCGTGTGTTTAGACAGCTCGCACATATTAAAGGAACAAATAAAACAGCAACCGGTGACAAATATGAATTGTATGAGATAACAGACGGCCAAGAAATGTTATTAGTCGATCGTTTGACAGTAACTCATGTTAACGAAAAGCTTCAAGAAATTATCGGATTAACGAAGGAGCAGTTCAGCCAAATCGTCATGCTCCCACAAGGGGAATTTCGAAAGTTATTAACGTCAGAAACTGAAGACAAAGAAGAAATCCTACGAAGAATATTTAAAACAGGATTGTTTAAACATGTAACAGAGCGTTTAAACGAAAAACGTGTTTCGTCACAAAAAGTATATGAAGAACAAAGGCAAGAACGCGACCTTCATATTAAAAACATTTCCAAAAATCTCCCTACGCGTGAGGGTTCATTGTTTACAGAAGTGTTTGCTCAAGAAAATTATAATACGTACCAAGTCCTCGAAGCGTTAACAGATGAAATGGCGTATTACCAACAAGAAACAACACAACAAAAACTTCGGTTGGACGAACATAATCAGCGACTTCAAGAAAAAACGAAACAATTTCATGAAGCAAAAGCCATTAATGAACGATTTGAAAATTTAGAAACGAAGCGGAAACTAAATGAAGTTTTAGAACATAAAATTCCTGAAATGAATGAAAAAGAACGAGAGCTAACGTTAGCGGAAACCGCTAGTCAATTAGAGGTCCATGAAGCACATTATAAAGAAGTCGAGCATGAACTTCAGCAAATTAAAGAGCAACATGAAAAAGCAAACAGAGAACTTGTACAAGCAGAAGCAGCTAAGGTCACAGCTGAAAAAATGTACAAAGTGGAAGAAGCGAAGCATGAAGAACGGGAAGATATAGTAGTTCTCGTTAACAAATTAAAGGAATATGTACCGAAAGTAGCAAAACTCGATGAACATCGAACGTCATTACAACAATTGAAAAAAGAAGCGGAGCATTTAGAAAAACAAACTGAAACTTTTACGTTACAGTTGAAGCAATATAAAGAGATAAAGGCTGAGAGGACAGCTGAGATTAAACGTCTAGAAACAAATAGTCAAGGGTATGCGCTAAAAGTCGAGCAACTGCAAGACATGAAAACAAAAGTGAAAGCAGTTCATGAGTATATAAGCTTAACAGATAGACAAACACGATGTTCTACACAGATACAAACAGAGGAAACAGCTTTTGGGGAAGTTAAAAATGCCTATGATGAATTAGAGGCCCGATGGATTGCTGGACAAGCTAGTTTGTTAGCTGAGCATCTACATGAAGGGGAATCGTGCCCTGTTTGCGGCAGTGTTGAACACCCTGAGAAAGCTATTCAAAAAGACAATATCCCAACGAAAGAGCTTCTTGAACAAAAACGGAGTGAAAAAGACAGTATTGAAGCTCAGTTTAGAAAATTACAAGCTGAACTTAGTACAATTCTTATGCAGCAGGAAACTAAACAACAAGAACTTCAAGACTTCGGTATATCGCCTGAAGAGCCACACAACACATTACAGCAACTCACTGAAACAGAAATGGTGTTGCAAAAAGAGATCTCTCAACTTAAATCAGAGCAAAGAGAATTGGATCAGCACAAAAAAGCACTGGAACAACTAGAAAAATACATGGAACAAACAGAAACGGAAAAGCTCCAAGTTGAAAAGCATTATAATCAAACAATCATAACTTTTGAAAAAGAAACGACGTTACATGAACAATTATTAAAAGACATTCCAGCCGATTTTCAGTCACTAGAGAAGATCCAAAATGAAATTACCCAACAAGAAGAAAAAAAGCAAAAGCTTGAGCGACAGTGGAAAGCTGTTCAAGATGCATTAAACGAAGCGAATGAACGTTTTTTTACTACGAAAACGACGATTTCTAATGTTGAAAAACAAGTCTTATCTACAAGTGAGAAAAAAGAAAAAGCGTATAATAAATTTCAGGAACAACTGTTAGCAGCTGGCTTCGCAACAGAAGAAGAGTACCACGGGGCAAAGCGAACAAAATTAAAACGAGATGGTCTGAAAGAAGAAATTGAAACATTTAAGACGGACTTAACTACAACGAAAAAGCAAGTCGCCGAGCTTGAAAGTGATTTAAAAGATAAAGAACGTTTTGATCTTGTTACCTTGGAAACGGATCTTCATCATCTAGAACAACTAATTGAGCAAATAAGATTAACCTATATTCAAATGGACACTAATGTGAATTTGATTAAACAAGCTATCATAGATATTGAAAGTGCAAGCGAAAAAGTGAAGGAAGCTGAACAGATTTATTACATTCATAAGGACCTTTATGATGTCGTTCGGGGGGATAATGCGAAAAGGATCTCATTTGAGCGATATTTATTAATCGAGTTTTTAGAGCAAATTGTTCAAGTCGCGAATCAACGATTAACTCGACTTTCCAACGGTCAATTCCAGCTTGTTCGAAGTGATCGACTTGAAAAAAGAGGAAAGCAAAGCGGGCTGAGTCTAGATGTGTATGATAATTATACGGGACAAAAGCGCGATGTAAAAACGTTGTCAGGTGGCGAAAAGTTCAATGCATCCTTGAGTTTAGCACTCGGTATGGCTGATATTATTCAATCACACCAAGGTGGAATTTCTATAGAGACGATGTTCATTGATGAAGGATTTGGCTCATTAGATGAAGAATCACTCAGTAAAGCGATCGATACGCTTATTGAGCTGCAACAATCGGGAAGGCTAATCGGTGTCATTTCACACGTCCAAGAACTTAAACAAGCGATACCAGCTATTTTAGATGTGAAAAAAACAAAAGAAGGTCATAGTCAAACGGCATTTGTCATTAAGTAAAAGGAAATTGATGAGACAGGTGACTCAAAAAGGATTTTATAACCTTATTATTCCACTATATAAACGGATGGTAAAAGTAGTGATTAAGGTATATGTAACTTTCAAAGAGTCACCTCTATTCTTCTACTATTTCAAAAAAACGAGAAAAAGACGTCAATTTTTTAAAATTATATAAAAAAACTAACAAAAAAATTAATTTTCAGAAAATTAATTAAAGACAACATACTAACCGGTAGGTATAATATAAATAGAAAGGGGAAACTCTTAACTTTTATTATGTCTGGGGGAATTAGTATGCATTTACGTTTAACCGAAGAACAACGAATGGTACAAAAGACAATTCGCAAGTTTGTGGAAAATGAACTAATGCCGTTAGAAAATGAAGTATTACGTAATGAAAGAGAAGGAAGACCAAGCCTTTCTGAGGAACAAATGAAAGCGCTTCAATTGAAAGCGAAAGAATTTGGTTTCTGGGGGATTAATACGCCAGCAGAATATGGGGGGGCTGATCTCGGGAATATGATGTTAGCCATCGTCATGATGGAAGTTTCAAAGACGTTCGTGCCATTCAGCTTTGGTGGAAGTGCAGACAACATACTTTATTATGCAAATGAAGAACAAAAGAAAAAGTACTTAATACCAACGATTAATGGTGAGAAGAAATCGTGTTTTGCAATGACTGAACCAAGCGCTGGCTCAGATACGCGAAACATTAAAATGACAGCTGTGAAAGATGGAAATGAATGGGTACTCAATGGGGAAAAAACATTTATTACAGGTGGAAACGAAGCTGACTTTGTCATGGTTATCGCAATTACGGATAAAGAAAAACATAAGGCGACAGGCACAGAAGGTATTACTTGCTTTATTGTAGATCGTGATATGGGCTGGAGATCTGAAAATATAGATACGATGGGAGAGTGGGGGCCAGCTGGATTAGTGTTTGATAATGTCCGTGTACCTGAAGAAAACATTTTAGGTGAGCTTCATAAGGGGTACCAGCTTGGCTTAGAATGGATTGGTTTTGCCCGCTGGATCGTTGGAGCTGCAGCAGTAGGTGCATCCGAACGATTATTACAAATGGCAATTGATTATTCAAAAGAGCGTGAAACGTTTGGTAAACCGATTGCAGAAAGACAAGCCATTCAGTGGCAAATTGCAGATTCTGCCGTTGAAATTGAAGCAGCTCGTTGGTTAACCTTAAATGCAGCTTTTACGCTTGATCAAGGTGAGGATAATCGTCACGTAGCCTCAATTGCCAAATTATATGGTTCTAATATTGGCAATAGAGTCGTCGATCGTGTATTACAAATTCACGGCGGTATGGGCTATACAAGAGAATTGCCAATTGAGCGCTGGTATCGAGAAGCAAGACTTTGGAGAATTTACGATGGCACAGATGAAATTCAGCGCTTAATCATTTCTCGTAATTTACTAAAAGGTCATGTAAAGTTGGGACAGTCTATTTAATAAAATTTTTAGTTTATAGTTAATGGGAGGATATTGAATATGAGTAATCGTTTTGATGGAAGAGTAGCTTTTATTACAGGTGGTAGTCGTGGAATTGGAAAGGGAGTAGCCTTACAATTAGCTCAAGAAGGAGCGAAAGTAGCGATTGTCGATGTTAATGCAGAGGCATTAGCAGAAACATCGAATGAATTTAAAGAAAAAGGCTACGACATTTATACAAAAGTAGTAAATGTCGTTGAAGCCGAGCAAGTACAAGAGTCGGTTGAAGAGGTTGTTCAGGCATTTGGTTCTGTTGATATTTTAGTAAATAATGCCGGTGTCATCCGTGATAATTTATTATTTAAAATGACCGAAGCGGATTGGCAGACGGTAATGGATGTCCATTTAAAAGGTTCATTTAATGCAGCGAAGGCTGTTCAATCCCATATGGTTAATAACAAATACGGACGTATTATTAACATATCGTCTACTTCAGCACTTGGAAATCGCGGGCAAGCAAACTATGCTGCAGCAAAAGCAGGTTTACAAGGGTTTACAAAAACGCTAGCAATTGAATTAGGGAAATATGGAATTACTTCAAATGCTGTGGCACCAGGGTTTATTGAAACAGAAATGACGAAAGAAACAGCAGCAAGAATCGGTGTTCCTTTTGACGATTTCATTGAATTTGCTGTCCAGGAAATTCCTGTTGGAAGAAGTGGTAAGCCTAGTGACATTGCGAATGCTGTTGCGTTTTTTGCAGATGAAAACTCATCGTTTGTTAATGGCCAAGTGATTTATGTAGCTGGTGGACCAAAAGATTAGTGAGGTGAGAAGTATGTTTAAAGATTTTATCGGTAAACGTTCAAATAAAGTAAAAAATGTCGTTGAAAGAGGTGCAGTGAAGAAGTTTGCGGAAGCTATTGGTGACCTTCATCCTATTTATATCGATGAAGAAACAGGTCAACAGTCAAGGTACAAATCCAATATCGCGCCGCCTACCTTTCCGAGAGTATTCGACTATGGCGAAATCGAAGGCTTCAACTTACCGAACGTTGGTCTGATCCACGGGGAACAAGTCTATCATTATGAGAGACCTCTTTTAGTAGGGGAAGAGATTAATTGCTTTGTTGAAGTAGTAAATTATGTAGAAAAGTCAGGGCAAAGTGGTTCGATGGGCTTTTTAACATTTAACCGCTATGGAGAAGATTTAGAAGGAAACCCTATTTTTACAGAAAAAATGGTGGTTATCATTACTGAAACCGTTAGAAAGGGGTTAAGTGTATGAGCATTTTAAAAGAATTACAAGTAGGCGAAACATTAGAGCCGGTACAACTTTCCCCTGTATCTAGACTTGATTTGATTAAATATGCGGGAGCATCTGGGGATTTCAATCCAATTCATACAATTGATGAAGAGGCAACAAAAGCTGGATTACCTGGTATTATTGCTCACGGCATGTGGACGATGGGTAACTTAGCGAAGCTGTTTACAGCTCATTATGAAGAAGGTTTTATACAGGATTATAAAATTCGTTTTAAAGGAATGGTTTTCTTAAATGATGTCATTACGCTAAATGCTAGTTTAGTCGAAGTAAATGATGCTAAATTAACTTTTGATGTAAAGGCTGTCAATCAAGAAAACCGTGACGTGATCAAAGGCAGCGTTGTTTATAGTTTACATGACTAGATAAATAATGTAATCGGCTAACTCAATTTTAAGTGTCATACGCCCCTATTTAAGATAAAGAAGGATATCTTAAATAGGGCGTATACATTTTATGAGTTAGCCGCATACAATTATACAGTTATTAGCAGACTTTTTTATGACCCCAAGACGCACCAATTATGATTAACAAGATGAACAGTACCACAATTAGTGAAAAGCCTGCGCCGTATCTAGGTCCATATCCTACACCAGCCACTTGTGGGCCATAACCAAACCCTGGACCTGTGTGAGCACAACCTGGAAGCACTGGACTTACAGGGTAAGCACCGCATCCGTGTCCAAACATAATAACACCACCTTTCTTATCAGGTAGTACATTGTATGTATAAATGTCACGAAGAGTTAATAATTATATGAATTGGAGAGGAATTTTTTAGGAATATGGACAATACAATCTTTATGTACATCCCTGTAATTTAGAAATTTCAGGAGCATTAGTGAGAATTAAAGACTTTAAGATTAGGCTCGTTAACTAGAAACTTTATTTGAGGTTCGGCGTCTAATAAATGGAGGTGAGGAAAAATGGTTGAATATGCGAGAAACTTTTTTATCGCTGTTTTTTTAGGATGTGTATTATTAGGCCTGTTTATCGTAGGCACGAGTGCAACGAATGCACAATCGACTATAGAAGTGAGTACTGCCTTACATGCACACTCTGTAGAAACAGAAAAGCTTTTATTAGAAAAAAAGAATTGACGCATCAAATATCGAATTGGGCAGAAAGACAATGACTAGAAAAGTAAGGGAATATGTCTTATGGTTTTGCATTACGCAATACATAAACTGAAATTCCTTTTTATCTTTCGTCTATATATGAAGTGAGGCCGACCCAAACTGCGTCAGCCCCAATAAAATGTTTTATTGATCAAAATGTTCAAACGGCTCTTCCGTGTCAAAAACTCGGAAGCCATTTTTGTTTAAACTGGAGATAATTTTCTGGCACAATGCCTCGTCTACTTCTTTAGGTAATGTTACAACAATTCTTCGCGAATACGTTTTCCGATTATCTAAAGTAATCAAACTTTGAATGTGAGTATATTTATTAATGACTTGAGTCACTTTATTTAGTGCCCCTTTATATTCCATCGCAATAATTGATAAAGTATAGCTGCCTTGATCGACGCCCCAACTATCTTCTAAAATATCCATAATATGACTATGAGTTAAAATGCCTACAAAGTGTTCTTTTTCATTTAAAATGGTTAAGTATGGTAATCTTTTAATGGAGAGGAAAGCTTCAAAGAAGGAAGAATTTTTATGAATTGTGGCTGCTTTGTCTCTAGCTAATGTAGTTACCGGTAAAGACAAATCGCCTTGTTCTTTTACGATATATTCATAGATTTTCGATTTATAAATATTCCCTAAAAATTTCTCACTGTTTTTATCTAGAATAGGGATGCAACGATACCCGGATTCTTCGAGTTTAGTTAGTGCTTCTTGTAACGTATCGGTCTCCTTACTAAAGACAATATTTGATATGTCTTTATAAATGTTACTCACTCTCATATAAATTCCTCCTTTGACTGTATTACTATATTATTTAGTAATATTATACTTCATATGGTACACTAACTAGCATGAAGAATATGTCGAAAAGGTGTAGTCCGTGAAAATATATAAAATATTAAATAATAATGCCGTTGTAGTAAAAGAAAATGGTGAAGAAAAAATTGTCATGGGATCAGGAATTGCATTTCAGAAAAAGAAAAATGACGTTATTAATCGCCAAAAGATTGAGAAGATTTTTGTGATGAATGAGGGAAATGAAAAATTCCAAGAGCTATTGAAAACATTACCTGAAGCACATATACAAATAGCTGAGGACATCATTACTTACGCTGAAGGTTATTTGCAAGTACCACTAAGTAATCATATCCATATTTCTTTGACCGATCATCTTTCCTTTGCGATTGAACGTCATCAACAAGGGTTTCAAATCAATAATAAGCTATTAAATGAAATTAAGGCCTTATATAAAAAAGAATTTGAAATTGGAAAATGGGCGATTCAATGTGTTGCAGAAAAAATGAACGTTCAACTACCGATCGATGAAGCAGGACATATTGCTCTTCATATTCATACGGCTAAACTTGGCAGCAGTGATATAGCAAGTACACTTCAACAAACAACGATCATAAGTGAAATGATCGAAATCATTCATCAAGAGCTCGGGATGGATCTCGATGAAGAGAGTATCTCCTACCAACGATTATTAACACACCTGCGTTTTGCTCTAACCCGAATAGAAAGTAATGAGCCGTTTCAAGTGATGGATCCAGATATGTTAGAAATCATTCAAACTAAATATGAAAGAGCTTTTACAATTGCAGTAAAAGCAGCGGATTATATTGAAAAAGAGTACGATATTCAACTACCAAGTTCTGAAATGGGCTATATTTCACTTCATATTCAAAGGCTCATTTCATAAGGTATAGTATGTTTCTTATTTAAATGTAACAATAGTAAATTTATTAGGAATTTGACGAAAAAAGTCGAAAAAAGTTTATTTTAGTAGTTGACGAAAGATAGTTTTCAAATTACAATGAAAGCGTATTAATTATATATTGTAGGATTGTTACTGGTTAAGCAGGCAAGACCTAAAATGCGTAAAAAGGATTCCCTTTTTCTATGGGGGTATTCTATGCATTTTAGGTCTTTTTCTTTTGTCTAAATGACTGTCAAACGATCCATAATAAAAAATATTGGAGTGATTAGAATGAACCACAAAGAGGTAGCTTCACAGCTCATCCCTCTCTTAGGAGGAAAAGACAACATAATTAGTGCCACACATTGTGCGACTCGATTAAGAATCGTTCTACAGGACGACTCGAAAGCACAGAAAGATGAAATTGAGGAGTTAGATGGAGTTAAAGGAGCTTTCTTGAGCTCAGGGCAGTTCCAAATCATATTTGGCACTGGTATCGTCAACAAAGTGTATGCACCGTTTTCTGAAGAAGTCGGTTTAAAGGAGAAAGAAGCAATTGATCACTCAGAAGCAGTGAAAAAGAAGATGAACCCGTTTGCGAGGTTCGCTCGTACGTTATCAAACATCTTTGTTCCTATCATCCCGGCCATTGTTGCAGCTGGTCTATTAATGGGACTGCTTGGAATGCTTCGAACGTTTGAATGGGTAGCTCCTGATAGTGCTTTTATTGTTTTACTTGATATGTTTTCAAGTGCAGCCTTTATCATTCTTCCTATTTTAATTGGTGTTAGTGCAGCTAAAGAATTTGGAGGAAATCCGTATTTAGGAGCGGTTATCGGTGGAATTATGACGCACCCAGCCCTGTTAAATCCATGGGGCTTAGGAAATGCTGAGCCAGATATGCTTCCTTTTTTAGGTTTTGAAATTGCTTTAATCGGTTACCAAGGAACAGTTATTCCTGTATTACTTGCAGTCTATTTTATGAGTAAAATTGAAAAAGGATTAAGAAAAGTTGTTCCCAATTCAGTAGATTTATTAGTTGTTCCATTTATAACCATTATAGCTACTGGTTTCGTTTCTCTAATGATTATCGGACCACTTGGTACATTTGTAGGGGATGGAATTACAACGATTTTGAACTTTGTTTATAATCATGTTGGGTTTGTGGCTGGACTCTTGTTTGGTGGTACTTACTCTCTTATCGTTCTTACAGGTGTACACCACAGTTTCCATGCAATTGAAGCAGGTTTAATTGCAAGTATTGGAATTAACTACCTACTACCAATTTGGTCAATGGCCAACGTTGCTCAAGGGGGAGCAGGACTTGCAGTATTCTTTAAAACGAAACGTGCAAAAACGAAAGAGATTGCATTACCTTCTGCTTTTTCCGCTTTCTTAGGTATTACAGAACCTGTAATCTTTGGGGTAAACTTAAGATATCGTAGACCATTTATTGGTGCGATGATTGGTGGAGCATTAGGTGGAGCTTATGTTGTATTCATGAATGTAGCAGCAACAGCTTACGGCCTGACAGGTATCCCGATGATTGCGATTGTTTTACCACTAGGTACAATTAACTTAATGAACTATTTAATTGGATTTGCGATTGCTCTAGTTGCTGCGTTTGTGGCTACGTGGATCTTAGGATTTAAAGAAGAGGAAAAATAAATAGTTGAGAACAGGCGATTGATGCCTGTTCTTTTCTCAACTTTTTACGGAGGGTTTACAAGATGATGAAGCAAGGAGTCATTTCGTTAGGTGAGGCTTTAATTGATTTTATCCCATTAGATAAAGATAATATTTCGTACCAGAAAAGTGCTGGTGGTGCGCCTGCAAATGTAGCCGTAGGAATTGCACGTTTAGGTGCGAAATCGACGTTTCTCGGAAAAGTAGGCGACGATGTCTTAGGGCATTTTTTAAAAAATACATTAGATAAATATGGTGTACAAACCAACTACATGTATTTAGACCAACAAACTCGAACCGGTGTGGTGTTCGTTACACTAGCAGCAGATGGAGAGCGGAGTTTTGATTTTTACATTAATCCAAGTGCTGATCAAATGTTAACAACAGAAGAAATCACACCAGAGCTTTTTGAAGAAAATAAAATCCTTCATTTTGGTTCAATTAGTTTAATCAATGATCCCGCGAGATCAGCTACGAAAAAAGCAGTAGCGCTTGCAAAAGAAAAAGGGATGCTCATTTCATACGACCCTAATTTACGCTTGAACTTATGGCCGAGTGAAACAGCTGCTAGAACAGCGATTACCTCTATGCTTGAACAAGCAGATGTTTTGAAAATCTCTGAAGAAGAACTGAATTTCATAACAGGTAAAAAAGATCTTGCCGAAGGGCTAGAAGCATTAGCTTGTTATGAGATCCCGCTCATCTTTATCACACTAGGAGCGGACGGATGTATTGTGTACTTAAATGGTAAGAGACAGTCTGTACCTGCAATGAAAGTCGATGCGATTGATACAACAGGTGCTGGCGACGCTTTCGTTTCAGGAATTTTATACCAGCTTAATCGATCGGAAAAAGAAATACATTCATTAACTCTTGAGGAAGTTGTAGAGATGGCCAGGTTTGCAAGCGTGTCAGGTGGATTAGCAGCTTCTACAAAAGGGGCGATGACAGCATTACCGACATTAGAAAAAGTTGAAGAAATGTTAGAAAAGTAGTTAGAAGAAAAGGAGTGATCACTTGTGGATCGTAACAGTGATCTAATTCATCAAGCTCAACAAACAGTTGTAGAATATAAAGATATAGTCAATCAGGATAAGTACCGTTTACATTTTCACTTGATGCCACCCGTAGGATTATTAAATGACCCTAATGGTTTTATTCAGTGGAAGGGGAGATATCATTTATTCTATCAGTGGAATCCGTTTAAAACAGCTCATGGTGCCAAATTTTGGGGGCATTATAGTTCGAGTAATTTAGTGGATTGGAAGGAAGAGAAAATCGCCCTTGCCCCGAGTGAATGGTTTGAAAAAAATGGATGCTATTCAGGAAGTGCCGTAGAAGACAATGGAAAATTAAAGCTTCTTTATACAGGAAATGTGAAAGATGAAATGGGGAACCGCGAAACGTATCAATGCTTAGCGGAATCGACGAATGGAATTGATTTTCAAAAGAAAGGCGTTGTCCTGCGTCTGCCCAAAGGATATACTGCCCACTTTCGCGATCCGAAAGTCTGGAAGTATGAAGAAAAGTGGTATATGGTCATTGGTGCTCAATCACCGCAATTAGAAGGACGAGCAGTATTGTTTTCATCAAACGACCTTGAAGAATGGAAAATCATCGGTGATGTGGCTGGGACAAATCTAAACGGAATAGGTGACTTCGGGTTTATGTGGGAATGTCCTGATTTGTTCCAATTAGAAGACAATGACATTTTACTTGTGTCCCCTCAAGGACTTAAACCAGAAGGAATGCTTTATCAAAATGTCTATAATACCGGGTATTTTATTGGGAAACTAGACTATCAAACGGGTGCCCTTAAACATGGTGAATTTTTTGAACTAGATCGTGGCTTTGAATTTTACGCACCGCAAACAACAGTTGATGATCAAGGCCGGCGCTTAATGTTTGGCTGGATGGGTGTACCTGAACAGGAAGAAGATAGGCATCCAACTATTGCTCAGCATTGGATTCATGCGATGACCATTCCGCGGGAGTTGTTATTTAGAGATGGTCGCATTTATCAGCAACCTGTCAAAGAATTACAAAACCTACGAAAAAATGAGTTGACATTAACAGATGCTAAGATTGATTCAGAGCACTCTTTTGCCCAACTGGAAGGATCGGTTTATGAACTTCAAATGCATGTGGAAGAGTTTGAAGCTGAGCAGCTAAAAATATCAATAAAAGATGGTGTTCATCTTAGTTACAATAAAAAAGAACAAGTATTTACACTTGAACGGGTGAGTTTAACTACGGGGGCACCAGAAGTACGTCAATGTCATCTTACTAAAATGACTAAGCTGCAAGTGTTTGTCGACACTTCAGCGATTGAAATTTTTATTAATGATGGACAAGAAGTGTTTACGGCTCGGATGTTCCCTGATGATGTTATTAATAAAAGTATTACCTTTAAAGCTGAGGACGGTCATGTAAAGGGTTCAATCCAAAAGTGGGATTTTGAGTAATAGAATACATTTAGTAACACCATGGCTTTTTGCGGAGCCGTGGTGTTTTTTATAATTTTTAGATTTATGTTTTCTTATTATTAGATACATCATTAAGTGGGGAGAAGTGGGTTTTGGAGAGCGGTTGGATAAGAGTTAATTGTCTTTGTTGATATTTCATATTTTCGACTTGTCATGATTGTGATTGGCCTTTCATATGAATGGTTTATGTCTGTCCCAAATAAATAAAAGAAAAATGTGGCAGAGAGGAGGGATCCAATCGTTGTCTTATTGGAAAAATAGTTTTCATCATGACATGGTCGCTGGAGTCATCGTTGCAATATTAATTATTCCACAAGCAATTGCTTATGCTATTCTAGCTGGTGTTCCTCCTGTTGTAGGATTATATTCAGCTACAGTCCCGGTTTTGATCTACTTATTATTTGGTACCTCACCACACTTGTCGGTAGGTCCGGTTGCTGTCGTATCTTTGCTCATTTTTTCAGGTGTATCAACAATTGCCATACCTGGAACGGATGATTATTTTAGTCTAGTAATAACAGTCACTTTTTTGGTAGGTGTATTACAAGTATTTTTTTCTGCTTTGAAATTCGGCACATTGTTGGAATGGATTCCTTATAGTGTCATTAAAGGTTTTACATCGGCATGTGCGGTTATTATAGCAGTTAGTCAAATTGAAAATTTAATTGGATTTTCACTTGGGCACTCAACATCTGTTATTCATACTTCTATAACGTTATTTTCAAACTTAGAAAGTATACATTTAGCAACGTTTTTAATTGGGCTCATAAGTATTTTTCTTATCTTAACGATGAATTCCATCAGTAAAAAGTTACCGACACCGTTGTTTGTCGTTATCATCTTAACTGTCAGTGTATCCTTCTTTCGTTTAGATAATTTCGGGGTGCCGATCATAGGTCAGCTTCCCCAAGGGTTTCCAACTTTTACACTACCGATGTTTAGTGCAGAGGTATTAATGGCGGTTTTTCCGACAGCTATCATTATTGCTTTTATTGGATACATTGAGTCCATTGCGGTCGCACAAGTGATTGCGGAAAAAGAAAATTATAAGTTAGGGGTAAATCGGGAACTAACTAGTTTAGGATTAGCTAATACCATTGGTGCCTTTTTTTCGAGTATGCCAGTAGCAGGAGGCATTTCACGATCAGCAGTAAATTATGATTCTGGTGCAAGAACAAAGGTTGCTAGTTTGGTTACAACGATATGTATATTTTTAACGCTACTGATGTTTACGCCATTATTTTATTTTTTACCGAAACCTACCTTAGCAGCGATTATTATAGTGGCAATCACTAAAATAATTAACATAAAAGGATTATGGTTAACTTGTAAATCTAGTAAAAGAGACTGTATCTTATTATTGACTACATTGTTTATGACATTATTATACGGTCCGGAGTGGGGGATCGTATGCGGGATAACACTTGGAGTACTATTGCAACTGTGGAACTCACGTATTTCGCTTTAGTGAACTAAAGGTGCCAGGCACCGTTATACACTTTTGTGTATAATTGGTGCCTGGCACCTTTATTTAATTGTACTTCTTTTTTTGCTTTTCTGATTAGGTTGCGTTGTGATCGCTTTCTTCGTAGGCGATAAGGATGACGTCTTTATGTGATTCTGCCTGCAAATCTTTTTCCAGTTCCATAACCCGGTTTAACAATTCAGGGCTGAGATCTGCTGCAGTGTATCGATCATACTCCGTAGGTTGTTTACGTTCGTTTGTCATGGGATCCTCCTAAGTTGAAATAATAATTGTAATATGTCATTAACTTTCTCACCAATATCTGTTATTATTCAATCATGTGTAATTATTTTAATATTAGAAATATATAAAGTTTAATGCATAGTCATACTAAGAATAGAGAGCTGTTTTATTATAGTGTGAAAGGAACATGCAGCTTGCAAACTACAAATACTAAGTTACGTTTAGTGGGAATTGGGCTTGTTTTATTAGGTGCCATCTTGTGGGGAGTTTCAGGTACGGTTGCTCAATTCTTATTTCAAGAGAAGAGCTTTAGTGCTGAATGGTTAGTAGTTATACGTTTACTACTAGCAGGCATATTTCTATTACTTATCTGTGTTTGGAAACGTAATCCGAATGTATGGAGAATTTGGAAGGTGCAGAAGCACCGATATGCGATGATTTACTTCGGAATTGTTGGAATGCTGGGAGTTCAATATACATACTTTGCTGCAATCGAAACGAGTAATGCGGCTACAGCAACATTGCTTCAATATCTTGGGCCTGTTTTTATTACTGTATATATAGCCATCAAATCGAAAGCTTTACCTACTAGGAGTCAAATGATAGCGATCCTTCTAGCGCTTTCAGGAACCTTTTTACTTGTTACTCATGGGAATTTTCAAACGTTATCCATTTCGGGCTGGGCGTTATTTTGGGGAATCGCATCAGCACTAGCGTTAGCTTTTTATACGTTGCAACCAACCCAACTATTGAAAGAATATGGTTCAGCAGTTGTTGTTGGGTGGGGAATGGTAGTGGGCGGAGTTGCCATGAGCTTTATTCATCCCCCTTGGCAAGTGGTTGGTTCAATCTCTTTAGTATCTATACTAGCCGTGTTATTTGTTATCATTTTCGGTACTCTAATTGCCTTTTATAGTTATTTAGAAAGTTTAAAGTATTTAAGAGCAACAGAAACAAGTTTATTAGCTTGTGCTGAACCATTATCAGCTTCCATTTTAGCTGTTATATGGTTAAATGTTGCGTTTGGCCTTTCAGAATGGATTGGGACCATCTGTATTATGGGAACGATCGTTATCCTATCTCAAACAAAACCGAAAGCTAAAACAATAAATAGTCAAATTGACCGTGCTAAGGCGAACTAGTAAAAGAACATCTCTCTGGAGGTGTTTTTCTTTTTGAAATTATTAAGGCGGGATGAAAAAGAGTGCATTACTGAGGTAAGTTATATTTTATGGTAAAATAACGTAGTACTATTTTTATGATATACATAATTTAAAAAGATTTTACCCTAAAGGAGTATTTCCATTGAATCAACATACGACAAACGAAAACCAACATAAAGAGAAGATCCATAGTAGAAAAATTCTTATCATTACTTCAGTTGAAGCTGAAAAAGAAGCGATATTACGCGGACTGAAACCACCGAACTCTATCGATGTGGTCGTTTCAGGAGTCGGTATAGCAGCTGCAGCAGCTACAACAGCTAGAGAATTAGCAACTAAAACTTATGATTTAGTCATCAACGCAGGAATTGCGGGTGGATTTGTTGGACAAGCAGAAGTGGGATCCATTGTCATCGCTAATGAAATCGTTGCAGCTGATTTTGGCACAGAAACATTAGATGGTTTCACGAGTATCGATGAGCTCGGATTCGGTTCGTCCCGAATTAAAGCAGAAAAAAATCTTGTTGAAGTTGTTTCAAAGACATTTTCAAACGTAGGTCAAACTGTTACAACTGGTCCGATTATTACGGTTTCGACAGTGACAGGGACGGCTGAAACTACCAAAGAAATGCTGCGGCGAGTACCTAGTGCTAAGGCGGAAGCAATGGAAGGCTTTGGAGTTGCAACAGCTGCCGGGCAATTTAGTGTTCCGATCCTTGAAATTCGTACAATTTCAAATGAAGTTGGACCAAGAGATCGAGATGCCTGGCGGATAAAAGAAGCATTACAAACTTTACAAGAAGCAAGCACCACTTTACAGGAGGTTTTAACATGAAAATAGCTTATTCTCCTTGTCCAAATGATACTTTTGTTTTCCATGCATGGGCACATGGTTTAATCCCCGGTGCCCCTAATCTTGATGTCACTTTCGCGGATATTGATATAACTAATAATCTCGCTACGAAACCGAATAATCTAGATGTGCTTAAAATTTCTTATGCCGCACTGCCTTGGGTATTATCAGAATATGCTTTGTTGCCATGTGGCGGCGCATTAGGCAGAGGGTGTGGACCGTTAGTGCTGACGAAAGGTGAGATTAAAGAGGCGGCAGAGTTATCTGGTCATCGTGTAGCGGTTCCGAGTGAACGTTCAACCGCTTATTTATTATTCCGGCTCTGGGCAGCACAAAACATTCCTGGAGGAGTAGAGATTGTAGTTATGCCATTTCATGAAATTATGCCAGCCGTTCGCGACGGGAAAATAGATGCTGGACTAGTGATTCATGAGGCAAGATTTACATATCAAACGTATCAATTAAACATGTTACAAGATTTAGGTGTTTGGTGGGAAGCAGATACGAATTTACCAATTCCGTTAGGCGCAATCATTGCCAGGCGTTCACTCGATCTTACTGCTATAACAGATTGGATACGTTCATCAATTGACTATGCATGGGCAAACCCGAAAGCGTCAGAAGATTATATTTTATGTCATGCACAAGAAATGTCAATGGACGTTGCACAAGCCCATATCAATTTGTATGTGAATGAATTTACTAGAAATTTAGGTGAAGAAGGCTACGAAGCCGTCTTTTCGCTCCTCGGCCGAGCGGCAGACGAAGGCTTAGTCCCCCAAATTGACCTAAATGCATTGCGTTTATAATCGGACGTTAAAAATTGTATGAGGCAATGAAAATCATTTAAGGCTCCTATATAACATTTATGAAGTTTTCTTTTGCGCTTTAACAAATGTTTCCGATGAAAAAATTCGAATAATTACTGATCCACCATATATACGTGCTTGAATGAGTAATGGTTGAGTGTAATTATTTTTAAATTTAAAATCAGGTCCATACCAACTGACAGTTGCATCACGGCCAGGAGGGACATATCGAACACGACGACTATGGGAATAGCGTTGGACGATTTCTACACCGACTTTATCAACGGCATTAAAAAGGGTAGAGGACACCTGGCAAATTCCCCCGCCAATACCATCTGTCAACTCGCCTCTAACAATAATGGGGGCGGGTATATACCCTTTTTCAACGGTCCGATTGCCAACTACTTTGTTAAATGAAAAGGTTTCTCCAGGAAAAACAACGTAGTTATTAATCGCATCTACAGCTAAAGAGATATTGTGAGCTCGTTGCATGTTAAACTGATTAAAATACGTCACATATTGTCCAACCTGTTTGTTACGTAGCGATAAAAGTAGTTCGCTGTCAACGCGAGGGTATGTAATAAATCGTGGAACTTCAATTTCATCAGAAGAGTTATTAAAAAAGTAAGCGTAAAAAGCCTCAGAAAACCGTTTCCGATCTAACGCGTACCCGTATTGTTCTGGAACTAATCTGCCGTGGAGATCGATGGTAGCATCGACTGGTTCTCTCGTTACCTGCTGTTCGATTTTATCGATGAAGGTTTCTAGTTTTTCTTCATCCACCAGTAACCCTTCGAAAACAGGAGTTGTAAAATCAGACCGGTTCACCGTTGCCAGTGTTTCCCCTTCTAACGTAATGGTTAAATCACTATGTACGTTTATTATTTGCATAAAAATTAGAATAAAAGTAATAAAAGTATGATTCATCAGCAATATCCCTCCTACAACTAGTTTGAGTTGTAAGATAATTTTTCATGAAATACAAAAAATGGGAGTGTCGGTTGCGATTAAATTAGAATGTGTAATAAAGAGTAGAGCTCATATAAAAAATGAATAGTACCAGCAACAAAATTCAAATAAAGAACTCCAACGATTTGAATAGAACAAATCGCTAGAGTTCATCAACTTACCATGCTAATTTTAATAAAAATCATATTCGTCCTCAGCTGGGTTCGCTTCTACTGCAATTTCGTAGGCACTTAGAATAGCATCCCGCTCTTCAGGGTCGGAGATGCCGACTAACTGCTGCTCTCCTTCATGATCCTCAACACGCATTAAAACGGTTTCATCATCTGAAGAAAGAAGCGCATAAGAGTGTTCATCCATATCAAACAATGCTTCGACCGCAAAATCCATTTCATTTCCATGTTCGTCTTCTACGGTAATATGATCACGTAATTCATTCGGTTCCACACAATCACCTCACATCATTATTCAGACGTAATATGCCCTTGAACGAGCGTAATTATTTTTATATAAGAAAGTTATTCTTTTGGGTTAAAAGTGTACTGCAGAAGTACCTTTGACTGGTGGAGAATTTTAGAGCTTCAGTATAAGTACACTTACGCCTTTGTTTTCTTGGCTCACTAGCTAGTTTTCTTACATGAATTTCAGGTTTTAAGAAAAAATACAAATATGATTAGTTGTATCATCCATAACCATGAACGCATAGCTAAGTGACGTGATATAGAGGTGGTTGAGTTTGAAATTAATATATAGGATGTTTAAAATTCAATTCATTTGTTTTGTTGTATTGTTATTCTATTTCTATTTACATGGAAGCCCATCGGTTGATGCGACTATTGATCATCAAGTAATAAGTAAAAAGATTGATCAAGTCCTACAAAAACAGACTCATTTAGAAGGCTCCTTAGTTTCAATTAGTGTTCGGTCAGCGGCCACTGGAGAATTACTCTATGACTATAATGGAAATGTTCGTTTAAAGCCTGCTTCTAATATGAAAATATTAACGGCTGTTGCTGCATTGTCAACATTAGGACAAGAGTATTGCTTTCAAACAGAATTACTCACCGATGGAAAGCAAAAATGGGGAATTCTAAACGGTGATCTGTATGTCAAAGGACAAGGTGATCCGACGCTTCTAAAGTCAGATATTGATGAGATGGTAAAAACGCTTAAAAAGCAAGGTATAAAAGTGATTCGAGGTAATCTCATTGGCGATGATACATGGTATGACGATGTACGTTATTCGATTGATTTACCATGGAGTGATGAAACGATGAGGTACGGACCTGCGATATCAGCATTAACAGTAGCTTCTTATGAAGATTATGATGTCGGAACGGTTACGTTACATATCGTACCTAGTGAAGAGGTTGGCAAACCTGCTCAAGTGAATATGCAACCATCTAACACCTATTTGGAAATTGCCAACCTTACAAAAACGGTTTCCAAGGAGGGGAAAGAAGAACTAAGTATTGTAAGGAAACATGGTACGAACCAATTATTAATTGAAGGAACTTTACCGATACATACAACAGACTTTCAAGAAACGATTGCTGTTTGGGAACCAACTGATTTTGCTATACATCTTTTTAGACAATCGTTAAAGGATCAGGGCATTTATTTGTTAGGCAATGTATCACACGGTGTTACTCCAGAAAACGCAACGGTATTGAGTGAACACACTTCAATGCCATTAGCTGATATCCTTATTCCTTTTATGAAATTGAGTAATAATGGACACGGTGAAATGCTCGTTAAAGAAATAGGGAAGATTGTGAAAGGTGAAGGATCGTGGGAGAGAGGTCTTGAAGTTATTGAGCAAGTACTTAGACGTTATGGCATGAATATGGATTCGATTTTATTAAGAGATGGATCTGGTATCTCTCATACGAACTTAATTCCAGCCAATGAACTGTCGAAAATATTATTTACCATACAAAACGAAAAATGGTCTTCTACTTTTTATCAATCGCTTCCTATTGCCGGGGTTTCGGATAAAATGATCGGCGGGACATTAAAAAATCGCATGCAACACACACAAGATCGGATAAGTGCAAAGACAGGAACATTGACAACTGTCAGTACCATTTCAGGTTATGTGAACTCGATAAGTGGTGAAACGTTCATTTTTTCAATTCTTACCAATAATATGCTTGATAATAAAGCAGGAAAGAACTTAGAAGACCAAATTTTAATGGAATTAGCTAACTTTTAAAAATCGGTGAGCATATTGATCAGTCTTGCTTAACAAGATGTGATATTCTCTTTGTAAAAGAAAAAATGAGGTGTGTTTTAATGAAGATTGAAGTTTGGTCAGACTACGTATGTCCGTTTTGTTATATTGGAAAAAGGCGCTTAGAAAGTGCTTTAGAGAGTTTTTCTCATCGAGACGAGGTCGAGGTAAAGTTTAAGAGTTATGAACTAGACCCACACGCTAGTCACGATACGGACGAATCGATGTATGAAATTCTATCTAAGAAATATGGTATGTCGGTTGAAGAAGCTAAAAAAATGACGGATGGTGTTGCTGCACAAGCAAAGACTGTTGGACTTGATTTTGATTTTGATCAAATGATTCGAACGAATACTTTAGATGCACATCGTCTTGCTAAGTTTGCAGAATCAAAAGGGAAGGACAAAGAAGTAGCTGAAGATTTATTAAAAGCTTATTTTATCGAGGCAAAGCATATCGGCGATCATACAACTTTAAAAGAGCTGGCAGTTAATGCAGGTCTTGATGTTAGTGAAGTGAAAGAGGTACTAAACAGTAATGCCTTTGAAGACGAAGTACGAGCAGATGAAGCCAAAGCAAAAAATATTGGTGTTCAAGGAGTACCGTTCTTCGTAATTAACGATAAGTATGCTATTTCCGGTGCACAACCAACGGAGACATTCTTAAATGCTTTACAAAAAGTATGGGAGGAAGAGAATGAAAAATCACCGTTAAAACCTCTTACATCAGCAGGGGACCAAGGTGCGACATGTACAGATGATCGTTGTGAATATTAAACATTGTAACCCAATTCACATTGTGAATTGGGTTTTCTACTTAAAAAAATCAATTCGATTCGACAAAATCATTTCTATTTTTACAAACTCTGCTATAATTGAGGGCAGTTAATGAATTACACTTAAATGACGATTTTTCACCATATTATGTAGAAAATCTAGAAAAATTTGATTGTAAACTTCATGTTGAAAGTCTTAAAAGTTGGAGTGGTTTTTTGAAAAATGTAAGTAAGCTATTTACTATATACATCTTTGTTTGTATGGCCCTTTTTTTACTTGTCCATTACGTGTTCCAGGTCCCAAATGGTGTTATATTTTTCGTTGTTCTGCTTCTCCCAATGTTTTGGTTATGTACTCAATACAATCACTTGCATAAAGAAAAGGCAAAGGTTGTATCAGACAGAAGTGAACTCCAAAAAAACTATCATTCTCTATTAAAGGAAAATGAACACCTTCATGAATTAATGAACAGCTTCAATGAAACGTTTTTCTCTTACAATGTAAACGAAAATAAGCTGTTTATTTCGAAAGGAATTGAGAACCTTTTCTCTCATGATCAAGAAGATTACCATCAAAATGCAAGGTTAATAGAAACCGTTTTAAAACCAATGGAAGAAAGCAAGACTTCATTTAGAGATCAATTGTTTGCGAATCGAAAAATGAGAAACCAGTTGATTGTTACCGATAAATACAATGAAAAACGCTGGCTTGAAGTATTAACCACCCCTCTGTTTGACGGTTCGGAAAACATCATTCGAGTAGATGGTATGATTTCAGATATTACGAAGCGTAAACAATTAGAAGAATATTTAAGGCAAATGGCTTATTACGATGAATTAACCGACTTACCGAACCGAAAGTTAATTCATAAACATCTGCGAAAAGCAATGGCGAGATCAAAACGTCATCAGCACAGCTTAAGCATTATGTTTATTGATTTGGATGGTTTTAAAAAGGTGAACGACACATTAGGACATGAAGGTGGAGACATCTTATTAAAAGAAGTGGCTAACAGACTTAACAGTTGTGTAAGAGAAGAGGATTTAACGGGACGTCTCGGTGGAGATGAATTTATGATTGTCTTTGAGGAAACCAGTAAAGATGAAATCATAGGCATTGCAGAGCGAATTTTGTCCGTTGTTTCAGCGCCGTACACGATAAATGAGAATGAAGCAAAAGTGACACCAAGTATAGGAATTAGTATTTTTCCTGATGATGGTGAAGATTTAGAGACACTTATTCAAAATGCTGATAAGGCAATGTATTATGCAAAAGAAAAAGGTAAAGGAACGTATCAATTCTTTACTCGAGAACTAGAAGATTATCACTCTAAAAAGGTGGGCATCTTTGAAAAGTTTATAGAGTCTGTCTCTAAAATAAAAGAAAATTATATTCGCTAGAAATGGAGTTTAGGGCTCCTGCTTTTTCAAGTCATAGAAGGGACTTATCAAAAAGGATAAGTCCCTTTCTCTTTTCAAAGTAACAGTAAATGGTGTTACAGTTAAAAAGACTGTCGTTATTGTTGTTGATTGCTTTGATTTTGGTTATTTTGATTTTGGCTATTTTGACCTTGCATTTGTTGATACAATTGCTGTTGCGTTTGATCGATTTGTTGTGTAATTTGGTTCAACATATTAAATGATTGAAGAGATTGCTCTACACTAGATAACATTTGCGAAGCTTGGTGAATAGATTGTTGAAGCTGTTGGAAGGTTTGTTGTTGCTGTTGTTGGGCTTGTGAACTAAATTGCTGGAATTGTTGTAAAAGCTCTTGTGATTGTTGTTGGTTTTGGCCAAATGAAGAACTCATTGAAGACATCTGTTGTCCAGAAGATTGTAATTGATTTAATACGTTTTGCATATTTTGTAACTGACCTTTTAAAGGGGAAATTTCTTCACCAATCTCTGCCTCTACTTTAGCCGCGGCTAATCTTTCTATTTTTTCTTCTGCTGCTTCCTCTGCACGTTCTGCATAAATTTCATCCATTTCCAAGTCTCGATCCATTCTAAGTTCCTCCTTAAATTTGGTGTTTAAAGTAAACTGAGTAATGCTCAATGATTACTCAGTTTCAAAGCATCTAAAGTGAAAACGACCCACATTCCTGTGCTCCATTAAGTACGTACGATCATTACACATACTTCATATAGACACTTTAGACCTAAGTTATTATGAGGAATCAAAAGGTTTTTATACCAAAATAAAATGTTAAAAAGTGTATGTAAAAAGTCAGTGTAGGCAAAATAATAAAAGGAGTGACAGATGCGGGTATCAATACCAGTTTGGCGGGCTCTAGAGGGGAAAATTAAAGGAGAAAGCGTGAAGCAAAGAGCAAGATTGGTGAGCAATAGAGGGAAAAACTAGGAGAAAGCGTGAAGCAAAGAGCCGGAATGGTGAGCGCTAGAGGGAAGAATTAGGAGAAAGCGTGAAGCAAAGAGCGAGATTGGTGAGCGCTAGAGGGAAAAACTAGGAGAAAACGCGAAGCAAAGAGCCGGATGGGTGAGCGATAGAGGAAAGAATTAGGAGAAAGCGTGAAGCAAA
>NZ_JBYCKM010000040.1:0-19157 GCF_057473385.1 Alkalihalobacterium sp. TH-98
ATTAGGGGTTGCAAAGAAGCTTTTGACCCCCGAAAAATGAGTGAAACGGAAATTAGGGGTTGCAAAAAAGCTTTTGACCCCCGAAAAATGAGTGAAATTGGAATTAAGGTCGTCAAAGAAATCTTTGACCCTTGAATATGACAGAATACAAAAATTCCGGTCGTCAATGAAGCCCAGCAACAACTGTTTATAGTGAACCATAGAAAATACTCACCATTTAGTTTGTTTGATAGAAGAGTTAATATTTATGTCTTACAAATTGTAGAAGGTGTACCCCTAGACTTGAGGTACACCTTCTTTTTCTATTCATCTATTTATTTTTTAGTATTTAACATATGCTGAACCAACGATCACTAACAGAATGAACAACACTACGATTAACGCAAAACTGTTATACACTCTATAACACCTCCTTATGTGTGTTACAGTAATACCTTATGCCAATTTTCATTATCCGGGTGGGCTAAAACACAGTTTTACAGGATTTGATGAATTCGCCGTTCCGTTCGTAAATGAATAGAATGTTTTATGCACAAAAAAAGGAGTACGAATTCAGTCCATCGTACTCCTTCTTCTTCTCTTATTTTATAGGCTGACACTACTCGTTCTTAAATATTTTGTTCTTCCTTCATATTATAGTCGTAGCAAGCATAATAAAGCTCGATGATCTCATGTTCTTCAGGGATCCTAGGGTTGTTGGCCGGACTGCCGCTCGCGACAGCATCTTGTGCCATTTTATGAATGACTTTTTCTAAAGCTGGCTGCTCAATGCCCCACTCTTTCATATTAGGGATGTTTAAATCATGACAAAGCCTTTTCACGTCTTTAACAAAACGGTCGGCCAAATCTTCTTTATTCATATCCTTCAAATCTGGGTTTATGACAACCGCCATTTCTGCCAATCGATCGATGCACTCATCTTTACTAAATTCAAGGACAGCTGGCAATAACATCGCGTTTGAAACACCGTGCGGTACATGGAAAAGGGCCCCCATTGGACGCGACATTCCATGTACTAGGCAGACCGAGGCATTGGAAAAAGCAACTCCAGCTTGTAATGCAGCAAGGGACATATGTTCACGGGCAATAACGTCTTCGCCAATCGCATACGCTTGACGAATGTTTTCGAAAATCAGTTTAATGGCTGATAAAGCTAAATGATCAGTGAAAGGATGTGATCGTCTTGATATAAATGCTTCGACCGCATGACTTAAAGCATCTACGCCGGTCGCAGCTGTTACATGTTTGGGTGACGATACAGTCAGTAAAGGATCAACGATGGCTACTTCTGGTAAAAAAGCCATCTGCTTAATCATCATTTTAACATCGGTTTTTGTATTCGTGATGACGGTAACATCTGTAGCTTCCGAGCCGGTTCCCGCGGTTGTCGGAATAGCAATTAAAGGTAACGGCTTTACAGCTGCTACTTTTTTATTTCCCATATACTCACTAATGTCCCCGCCATTTGTTGCAAGGACGGCGACCGCTTTTGCCGTGTCGATACAACTTCCACCGCCTAGCGCGATGACGACATCACAGTTTTCTTGTTTAGAAAGCACAAGTGCCTCTTCTACATACGTGTTGGTTGGTTCTGTATTAACTTCAAGATATGTAGAATACGAGATCCCTTCTTCTTGCAAATATCGTATACACTCATTCACGTAACCGAGATTAGCCATCATTTGATCACTTATGATTAAAGCTTTAGTCCCTCTTAATTTTGTCTCTTTTCCTACCGTTTTTAAAGAGTCCCTCCCATAGAAAATAGCTCTTGGCATATAAACACTCGAAAAAGCATTCATCAAAACAGCATCCCCCTTGTACAGTTGATCTACCCTGTTTTTTATCCACCTGAGTCTTATTCTGCATTTATTTCTATGACGATTAATTGTTAATCTATTAGTGTAAACTTGTGCTTATGCGAACGCATTAAATTTTGTTAAAAGATTGTCATCTTTATCCCACTTAAAGAAAGCTAAAACATCTTCTTCTGAAATGTCCTCAAAACGAGATGGGTTCCAGTTTGGAGACCGGTCTTTATCAACGAGGACAGCACGGACGCCCTCATAAAAATCAGGCAAACTCATAAAATTCATACCTAAAATGAATTCCATCTTGAAACATTCCACCAATGACTTCTTTTCGCCCTCTTGTAATTGACGGAGGGATACTTTTAATGACGTTGGTGATTTTGATAATAACGTATTTAAGGTTTCTTTTGCCCAGTCATCATGGTCTGCATCACTTTGTAGTGAAGCAATGATTTCTTCCATCGTTTCATGTGAAAAATGTTGATCGATCTTTTCTTGAGCTGTTGCAAGGTTAGAAGATTGGATGTCGATGGGCTGAGAGTAGCGTTTGAGCAGTCGATTCATTTCATCTTCCACTTCCTTCGTCTGCCAATCGGTGCTCGCAAGGTCTGCTTTTAATTTGTCCCAATCTTCACTGGCCATATAATAATCAGCCGCACCCGCATACATGACGTCTGCTGCTTTAATGATCCCTGATGTGAGGGCTAAATAACGGCCAACAGTTCCAGGCATTTGATTTAGAAAATAACTCCCGCCAACATCTGGAAAGAACCCGATATTCATTTCAGGCATCGCCCATTTGGTTTTTTCGGTTACTATTCGATGTGTCGCACCAACTGCAAGTCCAACACCACCACCCATTACGATACCGTCCATATTGATAACGATTGGCTTTGGAAACTGGTGGATTAATAAATCTAATTGATACTCGGTTGAAAAAAAGTCACGTGCTAAATCGAGGACGTTAGAATCTCTTAAGTCGTATAGAGAACGCATATCGCCACCAGCACATAAGCCCTTGGTGCCTTCCCCGCTCAAACAGACGACAGCTACAGCTGGATCACTCTTCCACTCTTGTAATTGTCGATAGAGTAAATCAACCATTTCTGCATTTAGAGAATTAAGGACTTTCGGGCGGTTTAAACGGATTACACCGACTTGATTTTCTATTTCAAATAAAACACTAGCTTCACTCATGAAAAATTCACCTCGTCAATTATTATCTGTAGAAAGAAGGACACGTTTAAAAGAACAATAAGGTAGTCCCTCTTTCCACTTACTGAGTCGTTTTCTTTTACTGTTACTGTATATGATTTTTTTATAAAAGATAACCGTTCGGGTTTAATATCGTGCTGTAAGCATCTTTTTACGGGTATAAAATTCAACCCCATCTTTTCCGTTCGCGTGAAGGTCACCGTAGAACGAATTTTTATATCCTGAAAATGGGAAAAAGGCCATTGGTGCAGGGACGCCTAAGTTAACGCCAAGCATGCCGGCATCAATTTCTTCGCGAAATTTCCGCACGGCTTTCGCGCTATCCGTATAGAGACACGCACCGTTTGCAAATTCAGACTCGTTCGCGACTTCAATGGCTTCATCGAGGTCATTTACTCGTACGACGGATAACACCGGCGCAAAAATTTCATCCTGCCAAATTTTCATTCCAGGCTTGACGTTATCAAAAATCGTCGGCCCAACAAAGTAACCTTCTTCAGACACTTTATCTTGACGGCCGTCGCGGACGAGTGCGGCACCTTCTTTTTCACCGATTTCAATATATTGTAGCGTTCGTTCTTTATGAGCATCACGAATGACTGGACCAAGCGTTACGTCCTTGTCAATGCCATTCCCGATTTTAATGTTATCTGCAGCATGTCTCAGCCGAACCATTAACTCTTCGGCAACATCTCCGACGGCGACAACAACCGCACAAGCCATACAGCGTTCACCTGCTGACCCAAAAGCGGCACCAATGATGTTCGTTACTGCACTGTCTAAGTCGGCGTCTGGCATGACGATTGAATGATTTTTCGCACCGGCTAATGCTTGAACTCGTTTCCCGTTTGCTGCTGCATTTTTATAGACATATTCAGCGACGGGTTGTGAGCCTACAAATGAAACCGCTTTTATATCTTTATGGCTTAAAATGCCGTTTACCACATCATGTGCGCCATGAACGACGTTTAACACTCCGTCTGGAAGGCCGGCTTCTTGAAATAATTCGGCTAAACGATTCGCTAGGAGCGGTGTCCGTTCTGACGGCTTCAATATGAAGGTATTACCACAAGCAATGGCTAATGGAAACATCCAGCAAGGAACCATCATTGGGAAATTAAACGGAGTAATTCCACCCACTACACCAATCGGATAACGGTACATTCCTGATTCTATGCCACTTGCGATATCAGGGAGTTGTTCCCCCATCATTAAGGTTGGTGCGCCTGCGGCAAATTCAACACATTCAATGCCACGCTGCACCTCACCGTAAGCATCGTCATAGCTTTTTCCATTTTCTTTCGTAATCAACTGCGCAAGTTCTTCCCAGTGTTCTATGAGCAGTTGTTGATAGCGGAATAAAATCCGTGCTCTTTTCGGTACTGGAACGTTTCTCCACTCTTTAAAAGCTTCTTTCGCCGTTTTAGCCGCATGATCTAAATCCTCATATGTAGAAATTGGCACGTTGGCAATGACTTCTGCTGTCGCTGGATTGTACACTTCTTCTACTTTTTCTGTTTTGGAATCGATCCATTTGCCCCCAACAAAATTTTTTAACGTTTGAATTTGGTTGACCATAATTGATCTCCTTTCTGTAAAACATAACATTTTTGAATTTTCAGTATCTTGGTAACGTGGTTCAGCTAGTAACTGTACTTGCCGCTCATCTTGCTTTATGTGTTATGTAACTCAGTAGATGTCCTTGAAGTTTTATCGACAAAGTAATCTGACAAGTAATATTTATGAAAGGTTCACCTTATTTATTTCTCCTTATTTCAGCGAATACCTTTTTCTTTCGCTAATTTTTTATTCCCACTGGTATAAAAAAATTGAGGGCGTTGATAGTGTATGGTGCTCTAGGCTTGGTAAAGAAATAGATTTTTAAAGCAAATAAAAAAACTCTCCGATTGGCGAGAGTTAAGCGAAGACGGAGGCGTAGTTGCATTTATACTTCATTCCTAAAATTGTTTCCTACGTCGAATGTACTTCTTTGCTTACCATTTATAAATTAACGAATAAAAAAAGATAGCCGAAGACTATCTTTGCTGAACGTTTTCAATTATGACATCTTCCCAATGTTTATCGACCATCTTAATTCCAGGGGTTCTTCTCCGATTTACAAATTCCCATTGTTCGCCGTTGTATTTGCGGATGTGAAGAACATTGTCTCCATTCGCTTTTTTATCAAATATAAGTACACGTTGGTGGGCTTCATTATAATAGGCGTAGGGTATAATATCGCCGTAAGCTTGATTTGAAATAACCCGGCTCAATACGTTTGCCAAATCATGATAGGCCCCTTCCCCGTTAAACAACATTTCGTTAGGAAGATATTCATAATGGTCAAGTGTCAAATAATGCGTTTTAACGAAATCGTTTTTAACATTTTTACGAAGATTTTCTCTTCTTTCTGTCATTGAAAAATATCTTTCCAATTCTTCATCACTCAACGTGTGGATATCCGGCGGGATCATTAATGGTCCATTAGGATCCTCAAATAGGGAGAGTGACCTGGAATCATTGGCTCCATCAGATGTCAGCAGCAGAGCTGCAAATGTAAAGCCTGCCCCTAATAATGCAACAGAAGATATAAAAAAAGAAAGATATGGTTTCTTTTTGAAAAACATCGTTCCCCCACCTCAACTATCATCCGCTCAATTCACTATGTTAATTTTATCAAATTCTGAACTATAGAAGTGGAAATGCCCTACTTTTCAAAAACATTACAAACTATTACAAATTTATAACGGAAAGTTAGATAATTTGATGATAATATCATTGCAGTAATTGAAATTCGATTTTCTCAATTTGGGATTCGATCTCTCATAGCATAGCTCTGGTGTAATAGTAGGAAATTAGCTATTGCGCTACAAAATTGGGGCAATGGCTATGGATTCATAGTTTGGACAATAAAACGGTCAAATCGGACAATAAAAATGGAAATCGGACAATAAAACGGTCAAATTCGCTAATAAAAATGGAAATCGGACAATATAGTCAGGGACCTCCAATTTTTTATCGATTCATCCAAGTATGAAAAACAAAAAGAGCTGCCACAGCAACTCCTTCATTCTATATCATATGTATGTACGTAGCTTATTCAACGATCGTTAAGATTTCCTCAACAGGTTTTCTTGGCATCGTTTTGGGTTGGTCCGTCGGGTGGCCTAATGAAATAACCATGTTAATTTCTTTGTGGCCTTCGATGTTTAAATATTCGCGGAGCTTGTCTTGTGCTAATAAAACCGGACCCGTCATCGGACAAGTACCTAAACCTTTCGCATGGGCAGCCAACATTAAGTTTTGCGCCGCCAAACAACTGCTTTTAATTCCTTCTTCAATCCAAACATCTTCTTCTACAAATCCAATAGGATCAAAAATTTTGTCTTTGAATTTCGATTCATACGGCGTCGCTAAACAAACGATAAGAACCGGTGCTTCTGAAAACGCTGTCGCGTACGGACCGAAAGAACGAACGAGAAGTTTAGCTGGTTTTTCTAACCCTTTTTCTTTCGCTACTTCTGCTTTTTCGTGAAGGGCAGCCCAAGTCATATCCTCAATTTCTTTAATTTTTTCTTTATTTGTCACAACGACAAACTCCCATGTTTGTGAATTTGTATCGGACGGTGCGTACCTAGCACAATCAATAATATCTACAATATCTTGATGGTCTACAGGCTTGTCCTGAAACTTACGGATACTTCTTCTTTCTTGTATTAATTGTTTCGTTTGCAAAAAATCCATGAAAACACCCTTTTCAAATAGTTATTATGTAAAAATTTCTAATAATACATGTTTATTTTAACAAAAGAACGGCAAAATGCCATAAATGATTACAAAAAAGATAATACCACCTTAAATGGCAAAGGTGACAAATATGTATAACTTCATCCAAACGAAGCAACCTAATAGTACTAGTCATAGGAGGTGTGAGCAATGAACAGAAAACAAGAGCGTACATTCTTATCAATTGTTACTTTGATCTCATTATCCTTATTACCGTTTGCGATTGTAAAGCGCTCATTTAAAGATTGGATTATTGTTTTCCTAGTTAGTTGTATTGGAAATGCATTTGCAGACCGCCTTCTTGTGTCAAAAGGGTACTTGAAATATAAAGTAAGACCTTTTAAGGCGAACTTTGCAATTCATTTTCCTTTTGACTTTATCCATTATCCGTTGCTTCTCCTTTACTATAATCAATGGACGCTAAACAGCCGAGCACTAGGAATCGTTTTAAAATTGTTTCCTTTCATTATTCCTCAAACGATTATAGAAACGGTTGTTGAGAAAAAAACAGATTTAATAACATGGAGAAAAGGCTATACCTGGTATCATTCATTTGGATCATTACTTATCAAGTTTTTACTGTGCAGATGTATCATAGCCATTATACGTAAGATCAATATTGAAAAAATATCAACGACATAAAAGCTCCACCCTATAAATGTAGACCATATCATAAAAAAACACCTCACGGACGAAGTAATTCGACTTTGAGGTGTTTTTTCCTGCAACAAATGTATTAACCAGACATCGACTTTATTGACCAGCTGCTCTTTTTCTTTTTAATAAGAAACGTATAAATATTAAAAGCCACAATGAGGACTAAAAGAAACAGACCAATTGTATAGTGGTTCAGTCCTAATTTAATTAAGGTCATCGGAAGAAGGCCTAGTAGAAAAAAATAGATAAGGTTGCCGCAAGCTGTAGCTACTAAGAAGTGTTTCAAGTGAATGGAGCTAACAGCAGATACGATATTTACTAAACTCGTTGGAACAAACGGAAAAACTCTGCCGATAAAAACATACAATAGCCCATTTGCTTCGATTTTATCTTTGAGGTCTGTGTTCATTTTATCAACTAGATGATGTTGAAAAATATATCGAGCCCCTAGAAATATTAGTCCTGCAGCAATGACACTCGTTAGCCAGCTCCAAATTACACCGTAAAAAAATCCAAACAACACCATATTAAAAGTAATTAATAATAATAGGGGGATGACCGTAAACGCATTTTGGATAATCATTAGAATGAATGTGACCATCAAAAGTAATGTTATATTATCGTTTAATAACAATTGCACACCTTCAAAATCAGCTTGTATGATTAAATTAAAAAGATCGGTTCGTTGAAAAGCTATTAAACTAATCGTGACCATCGATAGAAAAAAGCTTAATCTAATCCAATAAAAAATGGAATTCACCACCCCTCCATCCGCAAATACATACGGTGCTGTTTCCGAACTATTTATATATTATGTTTATTATAATAATCTAGTGTTCGACTGTCTAAGCTTAATTGTCTACAAGATCTAGGTTACAACCATAATATGAACACAATATGAACAAAGAAATGAGTTTGTATTGGTAAGAGGTTTTTGATCAGGGGCGCACCAGATAGTTGCTGATTTTTGGAGTCATAGAATCTTCCCTTTGTTAATCCAACAAATAAACAGTCTTTCATAAAAAAGACTTGTCTAGTATTAGTAGACAAGCCCTTTTTCGTTTATTGGTTAAGACCTTCGTGAACCGCTTTCCAGAAGTTTTCGTCTTCTTGCCCCATTCTCCAAGTAGACACTCCACCTAACTGATATTTATGAACCAATTCAGTCTTTAACGTGATACTTTTTTCATTTTCAAACCATACTGTATGTCGATGGCCATTTGCATCTGTATAATGGAAAAATGGGGATTGTGCTTGGTTGTCCCATTGTACGGTTGCATTTGTTGTATTTAAAAGGTTTCTCACATTTCTCCAAGTGATCGCTCGGCTACTAGATGGTTGATCTAAATTCCAATCATAGGCATAAGCAGGTAAACCGATCAAGATTTTTTCAGCGGGCATTTCGCTCGTTGCATACTTTAGAACATTTTCGACCCAATTTAATCCTGCAACTGGTCCTGGTGCTCCCCATGAACCGTGTTGGTCATATGTCATCACCTGAACATAATCTGCAAGCTCCCCAATGGTACGATATTCAAATGTTCCACTCCACGCCCATGTTGGGAAATCTCCAGTTTTAGCTGGAACAGAAACGATCACGGGATAGTTATGTGCATGAAAAACATCCACTAGCTCTCTAACAAACTCGTTAAAAAGAGCACGGTCTGACGCATACATATTTTCAAAATTTAAATTAATCCCAACGTACCCTTTCGTCTGCACTAACTCTAACATATTTTGAATCGTCGTCGTTCGAAGCGCTGTGCTTGAAAGAATTGTATGAGTCATAGCAGGGTCAAATTTATTTTGAATCGTTACAAATGGTGCTACACCATTTTCTTTTGCAAATGTTACTGCTTCACTTGCATCAAAACCTTCAATTGTTCCTCTAACGGTCACATCATAGGAAGTGACGGCAATTGTATTTAAATACGAATGAAAACTCGTTAATGAATTGTATGATGTCATATCAGTATGCCAATATTTCGTATAGTATCCGAGATTCATAAGTTCTTTACTGTCTTTAATAGGTTCTTCTTTTATCGGTTCTACGATTGGCTCAGATGATTTAGATGCGGGCACTAGTAAGACTTGACTAACGAACAACATATCTGATGTTAAGTTATTGAGTGTTTTGATTGTATCAACAGTTGTATTGTATTGAACTGATAATTTCCATAGTGTATCGCCTGACTGCACAACATGTGTAATTGTGTCCATATCTTCATCGATTGGAGTCGGTTCAGGAGTAGGATCTTCAACTATTGGCTCAGGAGTTGGCTCCTCTACAATAGGTTCCGGTGTTGGTTCTGGAACAGGTTCAACTTTTTTGTTGTTACCTCGGCCATTACCTCTTCCGTTGTTGGTAGATTGTACTTGGACTGCTTCTGTTTCAACCGTCTCTATACTCTCCACAGATTGGACGGGTTCTTCCGTTGTTGACTTTTGGTTGCCTCGACCGTTCCCGTTGTTAGCTTCAACTAACCAATGAAATGAGCTAAACGTTAATAAAATGATGATGAGCATTGAGATGACTTTTCTTTTCATACGTTTGATCCCCTTCTAATTATAAAATTCGCAAAACTACGATCTATTTGTTTTATCGGCTAACTATTTTATAAGATTGAGAGAATTTGACTAGTAATTGTTGGTAGTGTCTTGGATGAGGTTTTAGTAGAGAGAGGAATTGGATCATTGAAAGGAACTTTAGAGTAATGAAAAGGCGTGAATCGTGAGTGGTAGAGGGAAAAATTAGGAGGAAGCGTGAATGAAAAGGCGTGAATCGTGAGCGATAGAGGGAAAAATTAGGAGAAAACGTAAACGAAAAACCGTGAATCGTGAGCAGTAGAGGAAAAAAATAGGAGGAAGCGTGAATGAAAAACCGTGAATCGTGGGCGGTAGAGGGAAAAATTAGGGAGGAAGCGTGAATGAACAGGCGTGAATCGTGAGCAGTAGAGGAAAAAAATAGGAGGAAGCGTGAATGAAAAACCGTGAATGGTGAGCGGTAGAGGAAAAAAATAGGAGAAAGCGTGAATGAAAAGCTTTAATCGTGTGTAATTGTGACAGTCTGGTCTATTAAACAGCCCCTATCTCGCGCAAAAGCCTTTGCGATAGCTATATGAACATTCATTATGTTTAGTTCCATTCTAATATGAGTCTAAGTCAAACTAAAAAAACGTCCTACTGATCACCAGTAAGACATTTTTTATGAGCTTTCACACGGTTTGGCGTAATAAGTTAGACGTCTCTTCCCTCTGCTCCAACAGAAGGTGGCTTTTTTCGGTTTAGGTCGTCAGCTGAATCAAAGTTTTCGGAAGCAGGTTTATTTTTAGCTCCACCAGCTAAATAGTGTGCTTCATGCTTTTTTTGGACTTTATTGAACTTATCGAAGTCTAGATTTACCATAGGACAGGACCCTCCTTTTTAAGGTTAAGTCTAATTGGACTTGTTCCTTACTGAAGTTACTTTTCCACTTCTTGATGAGCCATTCTATATTCATCAATTACTTTTGTGCTCAAATCGAAAGAACCTACCTAATCTCGGTTAATGTCATAAATATCGTCTGCATGTTCAAATCGAATTTCTTCAGAATTTAACGGGCCTAAGTTATCGCGATCTCTAATATTATCTTCACTTACGTTTTCACCTTCGACCAAGTCTTGATTATCTCTAAAGACCGTTTTCCTTTTTTCCTTACCTGACATATTTCCACTCCTGTCCGTACAGATATAATGCCTAAGGGGCGAAGCTGGATTAGGACCATTTTAGGTGCCTTCTTTAGTATTTGTCATTAAAAAATAAAAAACAGTTACTTTTTTTGTAAATAAAATATCGATTGGAAAGTAACCCCTTGGATAAATGTCAGGGTTAGATTTAAAAATAAACATTGAAATAAATAATAGTAAAGGAGGTATCGGAAATGAAAAATAATAAAGGAAACAAAGACAGAGCAACAGTAAAAACGAACGATAATAATCAAATGTATCCTGAATATAGTGACCGTGAAAAAAATGCCCCTCAAAAAAAGCGATAATCCTATGACGTATTGATAGCGTTGGTTGCTTCTGCAGTACTTACACCTCCTAATCGTTGTTGAGGTGTTTTTTTAAATTCAGATGCATAAAAAAGGATCCTTTGCCAATACTATCATTAGACGCAACAGATCATATTTTTAGGTGATTTAAAAGCGTACCTGTTGTTAATCCACAGTAGCTCAGTGGTAGAGCAATCGGCTGTTAACCGATCGGTCGTAGGTTCGAGTCCTACCTGTGGAGCCAATGGAGAAGAATGTGTTGAATATCGTCTAGGTGTATGGGGGTTCAAATCCCTCCTTCTCCGCTACAAAATGTGATGTAAATGATTTTAATTGATAGTCTAAGGCCTAATATGGTTTTAGACTTTTTCCCGTTTTATTGAATGCAGTTAGTTTGCCCTCTAATTAAGATATTAACCACCTCCTATTCTAATGAGCTCCAATAAAAAAGACAGGTAGTATCGGTAGCATTAAAAACGGTCAGTTCGTACAAAATATAGTAAAGCGAAAGCATATTAAATCGTGCTGGTTTATTCTACTCCGGCTGATCGAACCCATGTGTTTATCTCAAGGAGGTCCTATACCAATGCCTTATGTAAAAGAGAAAGGTCAACCATCGATTTACTATGAAACGATAGGAAAAGGAATTCCCCTCATTCTTATTCCTCCACCAGGTGTAGGTCACTTAACGTTTCGTTATCAAATAAGTTTAATGAGTGATTGTCAGCTGATTACATTTGATATTAGAGGTGATGGTCGGAGTGATCGCAGTTCTGATCCAATGACGATGGCACAACTCGCCTATGATGTAAAGCGTGTGCTAGATGCAAACGGTGTAGAAAAAGCAATCATTTGCGGTTATTCCAATGGTGCTAGTATTGCACAAGAGTTTGCATTAAATTTTCCTGAAAGAACGGCGGGACTTGTTCTTATTGGTGGATTTTTTGCGGTTAAAAGTTTTTTACTTGAAAAGGAATATGAAATGGGGATATGGGCATCTAAAAATGAATTAATGAATGTATTAGGAACAGCACTAGCGAAAAATCATTTTAGCGACCAGCAACATGCTGACGAATTATTTTACGAATTTAAACGAACAGATCCGCAAATGTTAGCTGAACAATATTCGGTAGGCTTACATTACAGCAGCATAGACCGACTGCATCAAATTAAGGTCCCTCTTCTATTAATTTACGGATCAAGGGATCGTTATCTTCACAAGTACCAGTTTCTTTTTAGAGAAATCCTTGAAGATGTAGAAGTCGTTTATATCGAAGGAGTGAAGCACCAAGTACCGACTAAATCTCCCCAAGCATGTAATGCCGTTATTAAAAACTGGCTGATAAGGAAAAAATTAATCCCCGCCTACTAAAGAAAGATGTTTTCAGGCCTTTTAATGTGAACCTTTTTCTTCTTGAATTTTACTTGGAATTGACCGTCTGCGATGCTATAGTGAGTATTTTTTGTGAAGGTTTACGGTTTAAATAATCCCCTCTCCTCCCCGTATTCTAATAGCAACGAATAGGGATCTTCCCCTTCTAAACCAAGCACCATACAGAAAGCGGGTTCCGTTTTGTACCCTCTTTTTTTGAGCGTAATAATCGGCTGTCTTAGGTGTGGGTGCTTGTTCAATATATAATCTTCAATGATCATATGGCGATAAGCATTTTGCTCGGGGACTGGCTGGGCTTGACCGAATAACTCAAATTCAAAGCCTTCATATGTAAAATTCGCTTTAATGATTCGCTTGTTCCGGATCTGATATTGACTTATTTTAAAATCACTCATCTGCCCGTATAAAGCGATTACCTGTTCTTGAAAGCGCGTGAAGTTATGAACTTCAAAAATAATATCTAAATCTGAGCTTTCCACGTCAATTTCAATAGGTATAGTCCCACATAGAACAGGCTTATAATCAGCTAAATCTTCCATAACACGTGAATGGGTAATCGCGTGATATGCCTTTTGTTGTCTTTCGTTCCCGTGTTTTAAATACTCAATGGTTGTGAACATCTCTTATCTTTCCTCTCACATTTTGATCGTAATTTGTCCCTCTTCTATTTAAACGTTTTCGATTATGCGGTTGTTGGACAAACTTAACAGTAACCTTTACCAGTCCTCTATGAAAAAATTCTATATTAACTAGCATTATATTTTAACATAATCTCCCAAGAAAGTGGTATGATGCCTATATTCATAGCTAACTGAATATTGGGAGGATGGATAAAGTATGAGTGAATTGAATTCCATACAAATTAAAGAGTTATCAAATGAATCGGAATGGATCGAAGCTTTCCCTGTGATGAGTCAGTTACGCTCTCATCTTGATCAAAAAACATATGTTGAATTGGTTTGTGAAGCATCTAAGAAAGAAAACTATAAATTAGTGGGTCTATATGATGAGAGTGTATTGGTGGCGGTGATTGGCTTTATGCCGATGATCACTTTATATTACGGTCGTTTCCTATGGGTTTGTGACTTAGTAACAGACGGGAATAAACGATCTAAAGGGTATGGTGAAAAACTCCTTGCTTATGTTGAGGAGTGGGCGAAAACCAACGGCTTTGAAAGTGTCGCATTATCCTCCGGGTTACAACGAACGGACGCTCATCGTTTTTATGAAGATAGAATGGATTATGACAAAGTCAGTTATGTATTTAAAAAGAATTTAAATTTATAGATTAGGAAGGTTTAACGAGCCCTTAGTTCTTCTCGGAGAGTTTTAAACATAAAAATCTAATAGAATAGTCGAACTACCTTGCCTACTAGTAATTGGAGTTACGACTTTTAAAACTATAGAAATAAAGTGAGGTCATGTGATGTACCGGCTATATTGCAGAGCCTATCAATGTACGTTTAAAATCATTTCGCATTTTATGCTTTGGCGGAAACCAGAGCTGATAGAAGGTGAAAATAGTTTAAGGAAACTGCCAAAAATGATAAGCGATCAAGAGATTCATCGTGTATTAATCGTAACGGATCAAGTAATTACATCACTAGGTTTAATGGATGATTTTCTAGTAGATTTAAGAGATTATGGCATTAACTTCGTAGTTTATGATCAAACGGTCCCCAACCCAACGATTGAGAATATTGAAGAAGCACTCGAGATGTATCATGCTCATGCATGTGAAGGGCTAATTGCTTTTGGGGGCGGTTCACCGATGGACTGTGCTAAGGCGGTCGGTGCTCGTGTCGCTAGACCGGATAAAAGTCTCGAACAAATGCGCGGTGTATTAAAAGTTAAAAAAGAGATTCCGCCTCTTTTTGCTGTCCCTACTACTGCTGGAACAGGAAGTGAAGCAACGGTCGCAGCGGTCATATCCAACAGCAAAACCCATGAAAAGTATCCGATTAACGATAGCGTTCTCATCCCTAAGGTTGCTGTTCTTGACCCATTGCTTACAGTTAAACTTCCTCCTTCTATTACGGCCATGACCGGTATGGATGCTCTGACCCATGCCGTTGAAGCGTATATCGGTCGAAGCAACACAACTGAGACCATCCAGTGCAGTAAAGAAGCTGTAAAGTTAATTTTTGATCATTTATACGAGGCGTATTCAAACGGTTCGAATATCACCGCCCGAAGCCATATGCAGAAAGCTTCTTATTTAGCAGGCGTTGCATTCACCCGCGCCTACATCGGATATGTCCATGCCATCGCACACACGCTCGGTGGATTTTACTCGGTGCCCCATGGACTGGCTAATGCGATTATTTTGCCGCACGTCCTCGAATACTATGGCAGTTCAGTGCACAAACCACTGGCTGAATTAGCGGATTTAATTGAACTGACGAACGAAAGAGATACACAAGAACATAAGGCAAAGAAATTTATCGCAGCCATCCAGCAGCTGAACGCAGACATGAATATTCCGGAAAAAGTAAGCAGAATTGTTGATAGCGACATCCCATTAATGGTGGAACGGGCACTAAAAGAAGCCAACCCGCTGTACCCCGTTCCGAAAATTCTTTTGCGAGATGACTTAGTTGAGCTTTTTAATAGGATTAAGGAATAGTTTGTGAGGAATTAATTATAAAATAATTGCTAGGGTGGTAGATTATCAGGAAAAGCGTATTCATCGACCTCGATGAATACGCTTTTCTTATGATTGGAGCTGCCTGTGGTTATTTTTTTTTTGGTTTATTATCCGAATTCTTGTTTTATTGTCCGATTTGAAATTTTATTGTCGGAAATCAGGTTTTTATTGTCCGCTTTTTATTTTTATTGTCCAATTTGGTGATTTTATTGTCTAAAATGTGTCGGCACTTCTAAGAGAGCATCCCCCACTTGATGTAGGGATGATTTCAACTGAGTCCAGTTTACATATGTTGAATGGCTACATTATTCTTTCATAAATTCCTTAGTACTACGGACGGTATCAATTGGGCGCACGTATCTTTCAATTTCCTCCCGCTTCGGCTCTAAAAATGGCGGTAAAGATAGTTTTTCACCGAGTGTTTCATACGGCTCATCGCCCATAAAACCAGGTCCATCTGTCGCAAATTCAAATAAAATTTGCGGTGCAACTCTTGAATACAACGAACCGAAGAAAAACCGGTCCACGAAACCGGACGTTTGAAAGCCGAAACTTCGCAGTCGTTGATCCCATGCCTCTAACTCCGAACGATCGTCAACACGAAAGGCTGCGTGGTGTACCGTTCCAAATCCTTGTCTCGCTTGCGGAAGAACGGTATTATGTTCCACAACCACTTGTGCTCCGTTCCCCCCCTCACCGACTTCGAATAAATGAACGGAACCATCTTGGTCAATCTCCTTAAACAGTAACACTTTTTCAAGCATTTCTTTAAAAAAGTCAAAATGAGCAACACGAATAAATAAAGGACCTAAGCCTGTAATCGCATATTCTAACGGGATCGGACCTTTTTGCCACGGTGTACCGGATGCAACTCCTTTATTGAATTCATCAGAAATCAATTGATATTGCTGATCGTCAAAATCGACAAACGACAATGTCTTTTTCCCGAATTGCTCTAGAATGCCCGTATGTTTTACTTTCAATCGTTCAAAACGTTTTACCCAATAATCTAATGCCGCATCAGTTGGTACGCGGAACGATGTTTTGAAAATTTCATTTGTTCCGTGTGAGCCTTTTTGAATTCCTGGAAAATCAAAGAACGTCATGTCTGTCCCGGCACTTCCTTTATCATCGGCAAAAAATAAATGATACGTTTGAATATCATCTTGGTTCACCGTCTTCTTCACTAATCGCATGCCTAAAACATAGGTGAAAAACTCATAATTTTTCTCAGCACTACTCGTAATCGCCGTTACGTGGTGCAATCCTTTTAAGTTATTCATGTGTGGACCTCCTATTGATCGCTTCTATTCGTTATTTTTTCTATCGTTACTTGAATGGAGTATATTCGGGAATTCTCTTCTTTCTTCGTAAACCAGCCAAGTTTGATTAAAATATCTTGATTTAAATTATCTTTAATTCGAGATAAATTTATCATATGTTCTCTTTCTTTGTCAATAGCATAGCCGCCCTGAAATGCAATCACCGTTCACTAAAAATGATTTGAAACCATTTCGCTAGTTAATTCGTAATACGTATAGTAAGAAGGTGAAGAATTTGAAAAAAATAAATCTAGCAATCTTACTTATCATTGCCCTACTATTTTTATTTCCGCTTCACAGTTTAGCGGTTGAGTTTACGATACCTAATGTTGAAATTACTGCCCACCTCCAAAGCAATGGAAACGTTGAAGTTAAAGAAACATTCACCTATGCCTTTGACAGTGAATTTAATGGGATCAGCCGTTTACTTATCCCACAAGAAGACACTGAAATTACGAATTTTTTAGCATTAGAACAAGGAGTACCACTGAATGTCGATGCGGGACATAACCTATGTGCCTCTTAATCTCAGTATTATCTTTTTGCAGAGGTTGCCCGAAAACAGATACGTCTCCCTTATAATCTCCAAGAATATTACACAAGATCTTCATTAACGTGGACTTGCCTGCCCCGTTCGGTCCGATTAAGCCAAAACAAACACCGTCTTCTATATGTAAATTAATATCTTTCAAGGCGACGCGATTGCCATACTGCTTATTAACCTCAGTGAACTGAATCATGACGTTCCTCCTGTACCATATTGACTATATGCCTTTTATACGATTGTAAATGAGGTTGGTTTCAATTTTTACCATTTATTATGTAGTTTTTATTAAGTTTTTTCTATGATTACCGGGGATTTATTTACATTCGATTGAATTGCTTATGCATTTTGGAGGATGTGAACATTACTTTAACCGATTAATTATATAGGATTAGCATCAAATTACTTCTCTATTATTTTGAGATAATGGTAAAATGATAAAGGATACTATTTTAATGGAGGCGTATGATGGGAAAACGAATTTTATTTTTTCTTTTAACAAACATTCTAGTTATGACAACAATCGTCATTGTCTGGTCAATCATCACGACGTTCACAGACATCGGGGGTTCATTTGAAACAGGAGGCCCAGGCTTAGGAATTGATTTTGTGGCTTTAGGGGTCTTTAGTTTACTTGTTGGTTTTGCAGGGTCCTTTATCTCGTTAGCGATGTCTCGTTGGATGGCTAAAAAGATGATGAACGTTAAAGTCCTTGATCCAAACGGTTCTCTTTCACCACAAGAACGCAGTGTGGTTGAAAAAGTTCACCGATTATCACGAGCAGCTGGCTTAACACACATGCCGGAAGTGGGGATCTATAACTCGCCTGAAGTGAATGCATTTGCTACCGGTCCTTCGAAAAAGCGTTCGTTAGTTGCCGTGTCATCTGGATTATTAAATGTGATGGATGATGATGCAGTTGAAGGCGTTATTGCACACGAGGTTGCCCACGTTGCGAATGGTGACATGGTAACGATGACGCTATTGCAAGGAATCGTTAACACATTTGTCGTATTCTTTGCTCGTATCGCAGCAATTCTCGTATCACGATTAGTTCGTTCGGAAATGCAAATGATCGTCCGTTTTGCTGCAGTTATTATCTTCCAAATCTTATTCTCTATCCTTGGAAGTCTTGTCGTTATGGCATTCTCACGCTATCGCGAATTCCATGCAGATCGAGGAGGTGCAGACTTAGCTGGCCGCGATAAAATGGCCCATGCCCTTCGCTCGTTAAAAGCGTATGTAGAACGTGCAAATGTAAACGACCGCACCGACGATTCTGCAATCCAAACAATGAAAATCAATGGAAAAGGCGGCGTGATGAGCCTGTTCTCTTCTCACCCAGATTTGGATGAAAGAATTAAACGTTTAGAACAACGTTAAGCGAATGACGGAAAAAACAACTGTCCGATTTGATGGCAGTTGTTTTTTTATATAGTGGAGAGTAGGATTGTTCATTTGATTGGAGAGTTACCTTTTCCTTATATTGGATAATATTGAAGCTAAGTCTCCTTTTAGGTTGGAAATTTTCATAAACTGGTTAAGGTTGAAGCTAAGTCTCCCTTTAGGTTGGGAATTTTCCTTAAACTGGATAAAGTTGATCCTAAGTCTCCCTTTAGGTTGGGAATTTTCCTTAAACTGGATAAATTTGATCCTAAGTCCCTCTTTAGATTAAGATTTTTCCTTAAACTGGATAAGAATGAAGCTAAATCTCTCTTTAGATTAAGATTTTTCCTTAAACTGGATAAA
>NZ_JBYCKM010000041.1:0-5933 GCF_057473385.1 Alkalihalobacterium sp. TH-98
CACACCCGTTCCCATGCCGAACACGGAAGTTAAGCTCTTCAGCGCCGATGGTAGTTGGGGGCTTCCCCCTGTGAGAGTAGGACGTCGCTAGGCTTAAAGCACAATCCAAATGGGTTGTGCTTTTTTAGTATGAAAAAAGGATGATTAAGCTTCAGGGGGTGAAGAGCTTTGGCTCGAAGAGGCAACCCCTTCGAAGGATCAGCCGATGGAAACAACGTGTGAAAGGTTCGAAGCGAGTCAACATGTCCCCCTGTGAGAGGAAACCTTTCTTTTCGTAAGACAACATGAAGAGCATCGAAGGTGAGACTTCATGGATCACGTCCCCGTAGGAAAGAAAGGTTTAGAGGGACGTCGCTAGGCAAAAAGCACAATCCAAATGGGTTGTGCTTTTTTAGATTTACTTTGTTTATCATTGTTTGTTTAAATTTCTTTTCATAGGGCTGAGCAGATACTCCGTTATGTATTAAGAGGACTCAGAAGCCCTTATTTGTGTTTCAAATGCCGGTATGGTGGATTTAGCGGACTCACAGACCCTTATTGCAGGAAAATTTGGTGAATATCACGTGATTTTATGTAAATAAGAGCCTCTCAGTCCTCATAAGTCATAAAAACGATGATTTTTGTATAATTAAGAGCCTCTCAGACCGCGAAACAATAGGCGAACATCTTCTTAATGATACCCGACTTCTAGGAGCTATAGTAATTAGTTTAAAACACAAGTGACGTCACTAGGTAAAATCACAATCCAAACGGATTGTGATTTTTTAGTATGTATAACGCTTTTAATCCAAATCATGTAGCATAATAAGAATTCCTAAAGCAGTACAATCTATATATAAACACAAACTATATAAGGAGAGATTCCAAATGACTAAGTCCAAAAAAGAACCATTGTTTCAAAGTGGTGAGGATATCAATGATAAGCGCAAAGGTTATTACGGAATGGAGCCAGAGCAGAGTCTTCTTTCGGTTAGTTTTGCAACAACAGAAAATGAATACTTAAATGAGCATTACCAAGAGGACCCAAAAGAAGATCAAGAGGAGTAACTCGTTACTAATTCTTGGTTTCATAAAAAACATGCTCTGCCTCAATTGATTTACCAATATGAAGAATACCATAGGAAAAGTGACTTTGCTTGCGTTTATCTGTCGCAGATCCAGGATTAAATAGCAGCACGCTTCCTATTTTTTTTATTATAGGAATGTGCGAGTGTCCGAAAATGATGCAATCCACATGATCTTCTTTAAATGCAGCAAGTACACGCTTTTCGGTGGTCAATTTTTGACCATGGCCATGAACCACACCGATTTTAAAGTCGGTGATTGATAAAATCAGTTTTTCACTAAAGTGACTTTTGATGTCCGGACCATCGACGTTGCCAAAAACACCTTCAACCCTTGCATATGTAGATAATTCTTCAAACACTGAGATTGTTTGCCAATCTCCTGCATGAATGATTAAATCAGCAGTTTTAAGGTCTTTAAGTAACCTTGGCGGAAGCTCTTTAGCCTTTTTCGGCATATGGGTATCGGATACAACAACAATATTCATTCTTTAATACTCCTTTGTATAGTTAACATCATAGACATGTTTATACTAATACATAATCGTATAGATTAAAACACTGTTGACTTTCCGAATAAAAAGCATATTAATTGCACTTTATTGTCGAATAATTTTATAGTTAAACAAGAAAGGAGTGATTAAGATAACGGTGAAAAGCGAACGATCGATCTTAAAAAAGTGGGATGTTATTCATCAAGTTAGAGGAGCAGGTCACAAACAAGGCTGGGTACTAGAACCAGGCCATTGGTATGATTTTGATCCATTTCTGTTGATGGCAGAAGATTGGTTTAAAAAGGGGACATTTGGATTTCATCCTCATAAAGGAATGGAGACTGTTACATATGTTATCAATGGCAAGTTGGAGCATAAAGACAGTCATGGTGGCGAAGGACTGTTAAAAGCAGGAGATGTTCAATGGATGACTGCAGGACAAGGCATCAGTCATATTGAGGACCCAGTGGTAGGAAGTACAGTACATAGTTTGCAGTTGTGGGTTAACCTTTCGAAGGTAAATAAATCAGCTAGTCCACGCTACCAAGATTTATATAAAAGAAATATGCCAGAAATTAAAGAAGAAGGGGCTACTATCCGGTTATTTTCAGGTTCCTATGGTACTTATCAAGCTGAAACTTTAAATTATACTCCTGTAACAATGATTGATTTTGAAGTTTTAGAAGGAAAAACAATATTGCCAGAAATTCCACAAAGTTATAACGGTTTTATATATATTCTTGAAGGCAGCGGACTGTTTGGAAAAGAAGAAATAAAAGGTGAACAAAACCAAGTGATATGGTTTGGACAAAGTGATAAGCAAGATGAAGATTTAGACCTTATCCGAATAAAGAGCACAAGTGAAAAATTACATGGAATTCTTTTGGCGGGTGAACCGATTAAGGAGCAAGTTGTAGCAAACGGACCGTTCGTTATGAATACAGAAGAAGAAATAAGGCAAGCATTTTCCGATTATCACAATGGAAAGTTTCAATAAAGCAAGTACCGAAAAAATTCATATTATTTTTAAGTTAGTTTGAGAACTCCTCTTTTTTATTTGAGGGGTTATTTTTTTTGCCAAGTAATTAGTTAAATCTCGATATTTACCATCAATATTTAACTCTAAAAAAGAAAAATAATAAGGTAGGAAATTAATCAATTAAAGGAGCTAATACTTATGAAAAGACAACACTTATTAATTTCAATGATTGGATTATTACTTCTCTTTTTAGGTGCTTGCGGCCAATATGGAGGGAATGTTTTTGAAGCTGATCAAGGAGCTACAATTGAAGGGAACGATGTTAGATATGGGCAAGTATCAAGCCAAGTAACAACAATTCCAAGTGATGAATATCCTCACACGAAAGCAGTTCAAGTACAACATGCAAAGTATGAATTTATTATTGATGGTCAAGGACAACAGACTCCTGGTCAGGAACGCGCTGTTCAATTTACACAAGAAGATATAGAACGTCTTTTACCAGAAGACATTACAAGACATCTTCCAGAAGGACGACAATTAACACGAGAAGATATTGCGAGACTTCTACCTGAAGGAGCTCAATTATCACCAGAAGACATTCAACGCCGTTTGCGTGAAGGTGTTGCACAACGACCAGGTACGCAACAGCCTGCACCACAACAACCAGAGGCTGCACCGCAACAACCAGAAGCAACACCACAGCAACCAGAGGCAGCGCCACAAGAGCCGACAGAGCAACCTCAAGAAGAACCTGCTGATGATGATACACCAGCTCAACCTGAACAACGTGCAGAAGGTATAAGTCAAATTGAACAACAAGTTATTGATTTAACGAATGCTGAAAGAAGAAGAGCAGGACTTTCTGATTTACAGGCAGATACTTCATTAAGTAATGTAGCACGTGCTAAATCAAATGATATGCAAGAAAATAACTATTTTTCACATACGAGTCCAACTTATGGTTCGCCATTTGATATGATTCGTGACTTCGGTGTAGATTATAATGCAGCCGCTGAAAACATTGCGCAAGGACAACAATCTGCAGAACAAGTCGTACAAGCATGGATGAATAGTGAAGGACATCGTGCTAACATCATGAATGGAAACTTTACGCATATTGGTGTTGGACATAATGGGAACGGGAACTACTGGACGCAAATGTTTATTAGCAGGTAGTTTTGACATAATAATATAGATATAACGTTTAAAAATAGTGGACCTATGTCGGTTCACTATTTTTATTTTATACGTTTTTCCAAAATGATTAGTGCTATAGATATAGTAGGCATTCAGTTCATTTTGTCGATGGAAACAAAACATTCTTCCTATATAATAAAAAGATGATTAATTATAGGGGGAAGTTATGGGTAAGTTTGGATATATGTTAATTGGATCTTTGTTTACATTAATTCTTTCATTCAGCTATCTTGTATTAGCGGATAGTTTTAATGCTGATCCTTATTCTAAGGATACTTCAATAACGATAATGAGTGAAGAGGAGTATGACACATTTCACGGTAATCGTAAGGATGGATTAGAAGAAGCGGTCGTCGTTCAAGAAGAACCGGTAATTATAGTAGCAAACCATCAAGAAGAGCAGTCTTATGTTAGTAATGAAAATAAAAATGAGGGTGCTTTAACTCCACAATATGATAATGAAGAAGTGATAAGAGAAGATATAGACGTTTCCGAAACAAAGCAATCAATCTCAGCAAAGCAAGGAGAGCCTTCCGCCTTTTTAAACCGTATCGAAAAGCTGGAGATCAAAATTAAGAATGATGACTTTGAGGTAAAAATTAAACAAGAACAGAAAAAGAAAAAAGATAAAGCAGAAGTGGAAATCAAGCATGGAAGAGAAAAAATGAAACTGAAAGGGAAAAAAGCGGATGATTTTCTTGCACAAACCTTTTCTAGTGTTCAACTTAATAACCCAGAAGACTTACATCAAGTGGTAAAAAACATTATAACTTCTTACGGTTATGACTGGGATTCCGTTGAAGTAGAAATTAAAGTCGAATCTAAAGATAATAAATATGAGTATAAACACAACAGTAAATACGCAAAAAGAGGTGTTCATGAAATTGGGCACCTCTTTTTTGCTGTTGACAAACACATAAATTTCCTTAAAAGCAAATATTAATACAGTATTATAAATCTCTATTTATAAAAAAATATTACTACTGCTTTCTTTACGTTAAAAAGTTGCCCTTATGAAAATTGTAAATAAGGAAAAGTGAGGGGTAAGAATGAAAATTAGGCAAAGATTTTCAAATGGGTTGTGGGCTTATATCATTATAATTATATTCCTCTGTTTGTATATCTTCTTACCAGTACGGTAGGATCTCAAATTTATGAGATGATTATGGGTAACATTTATTATTAAATATTTTAATCATTAGCAAAGAACACATTTTATTCTAATGTTATTAGATTTAGATCATCCCTACCTAATTTAATCTATATATACATCCTTATAATCATCCTTATAATAAGATAGGACTATTGATATGGTAGCCAATAGTCCTTCCAGTCATATATAAAGCTTAGGGAATAAAAAAGTTTACTGTTAGCAATAAATTTTACTTAGGTAAACTTCTTAATTGTGATTATAATTGTAAGTCATTTGTTTGTCTAGAGGTTTGCGATAATTTATAGAATATAAAATTCTCCACTAAAAGTCTAGACAGTAATATTTTTATTCTATATAATTGAGCTTGAGATTTTGCATTAGGTCAAAAAAGTTGTTAAGGACAAAAAAATATGCCATGTTCAAAAATGAGTAAAGGCATAATCTATTTAACAATGAATAAACTCTAACGAGAAATTTTTTTCCGCTAAAAGTTGCCTGTATGCAAAAAGGTTAACCATGGACAAACAGGAGTAGATAATAAGAACCTAACTACATACAACAAATACATTTTTACTTCACTGGTTAACTCTAATATAAAGAATGATATCAAAGGAGAGGGGAATGACAATGTTTCAAAAAAAGTCATTATTAAGTTTAAGCTTCATCTTGATTTTTAGTTTTTTCTTAGCAGCTTGTTCTTCAAATGATGCTTCAACAGAGGCAGGGGATGGGCTAAAGGTAACAACGAGTTTTTCAGTTTTAGGGGATATTATTGAGAATATTATTGGCGAACACGGGAGTGTAGAATATATCGTACCAGTAGGAGAAGAGCCGCACGAATATGAGCCGGTCCCAAGTGACTTCCAAAAGGTAGCTGATGCAGATGTTTTCTATGTGAATGGTCTTGATTTAGAAGAATGGTTAGAAAAAGTTGTTTCTAACGCTGCAGATACTGACATTGTTGCTGTATCTGAAGGTGTAACACCGATTCCACTAGTTGGTGACGACGAGGATGATCCACATGCTTGGTTAAGTCCTAAGAA
>NZ_JBYCKM010000042.1:0-50938 GCF_057473385.1 Alkalihalobacterium sp. TH-98
AAGCTCTTCAGCGCCGATGGTAGTTGGGGGCTTCCCCCTGTGAGAGTAGGACGTCGCTAGGCACCAAGCACAATCCAAATGGGTTGTGCTTTTTTAGATTCATTTGTTTATCATTGTTTTAAAATTTCTTTTCAAAGGGCTGAGTAAGAACTCCTTTAATATTAAGAGGACTCAGAAGCCCTTATTTGTATTCCAAATGCCCTTTTGATCGATTTAGCGGACTCACAGGCCCCTATTGTATGAAAATTTCGTTAATATCACGTGGTTTTATGTAAATAAGAGCCTCTCAGTCCTCATAAGTCATCAAAACTATGATTTAAGTAAAAATAAGAGCCTCTCAGTCCGCGAAACAATAGACGAACATTATAATACATGATGTACGCTTGGCAGTGCTCAGCTAATGGGTGAAGGTCCTTATCCTTAACACGTGTAAGTGGAGAAAGTGTATAGCTGACAGGTGGTGCGTGGCTATGACGAATGAAGAAGATACTGAACGCCAGTCAATAAGAAAATTTAATCCCCTTAAGCTTGCTGCTTGAGGGGATTTTTAATGATGTTCGGAATTAAATCATGTTTATGCATATTTTCTCGAAATTTATTTTTTATAATGAGTGTGCAATAAAGAAAAACATTGAGGTGAAAATATGAAGCTTAAATTTTTATTTATAACCGTATTAATGGTTGTACTAGCAGCCTGCAGTAATATTGCTGTTGATCATACAAATATGGACCACGGCGAAGCAGAGCGTAATGATTCTGTCGAGGAAGTGGCAGTAGAAGAACAAGACGGGAAAAAGGTTTTTAATATTGAAGTCACAGAAGCGCATTGGATGTTAAATGATGAATTGATGTTTGATGCATGGACATATAATGGTAGCTTACCAGGTCAAGAGATACGGGTTAAGGAAGGCGATGAAGTCGTCTTAAATGTAAAGAATTCGTTATCAGTACCTACAGCTATTCACCTTCACGGATTTCCAGTACCTAATGAAATGGATGGGGTCCCAGGTGTAACGCAAAATGCAATTATGCCTGGTGAAGAGTTTGTCTATGAATATACAGCTGACGTGCCAGGCACATATTGGTACCACTCTCACCAAAATGGTGCGGTTCAAGTTGATATGGGATTATACGGAGTATTTATTGTAGAACCAAAGAACCAACCAGAATATGATGTAGATGAATTGATTGTAATTGATGAATGGTCATCGATGATGGAAGAAATGGGTATGGATCATAGTGAGATGGACCACGGGAATATGCATCACGGAGGACATGGAGGTCATGGAGGTCATGGAGGTCATGACATGCATGGAGGTATGGATCACGAAGGTATGTCTCATGCAGAAATGATGAATATGATGTACGACACGATGGTGATTAATGGGAAGGCAACTCCAGCCATTGCTCCTATTGAAGTCCAAGAGGGAGATACCACCAAATTACGTTTCTTAAATGCAGGTTTATTCACTCAAGTGGTTTCCATTCCTGGTCATTCGTTTAAGGTAACTCATTATGATGGACAAGAAGTGAATGAACCAGAATGGATTACAGACACCGCATTTCGAATTGCTCCTGCCGAACGATATGAGATCGAAATTAAAATGGATCAACCAGGTGCTTGGGGGATTGAAGTATTCGCAGAAGAAAATCCACAGAACTTACAAGCGTTAGTCCCGATCGTTTATTCAGGGTTTGAGGAAGCCGAACTAGAGACAAGTACATTCTCCAATTACTTTGACTTTACAAACTACGGTTCCCCTAAAGAAATACCAATTGGAGAGATTACGAAAGAATATGACATGCTTTTAGGGACAGAGGATAGTGGAGAAACCTTTACTATTAATGGTAAACAATTCCCGAACCATGAGGTATATGAAGTAGAAGAAGGAGATGTCGTCAAATTTACGATTACAAACGATACGGAAGTTGATCATCCAATGCATCTTCATGGAGAATTTTTCTATGTATTATCTAAAGGTGGTGAACCAATCAAGGGCTCTCCGATCAAAAAAGATACGTTAAATGTACGCCCAAATGAGACGTATGAAATTGTCTTTGAGGCGAAAAACCCAGGGATTTGGATGTTCCACTGTCACGAATTCCATCATGCGAATGGTGGAATGGTTGCCGAAGTGGTTTATAAAGGCTTTGAACCAACTTTTGAATTGGACCCAAATGTACCAAATCAACCTGAATAAAGGATTGTAATCTAGTAAAGACAAGAGGGAGACTCCTAGGTTTGAGTCTCCCTCTTCCTACTTCTACATTTCTAGAGACATAAGATTATTAGTATTGGAGGACTAATTTTGATGATATTGAAAAAAACTAGACTTTACTGGTTCATACTATTTTTCTTTTTATTAGTAGCATGCTCTCAAGTTAGTGATGAACCTGTGGAATCATTTACTCATATTCATGGATTAGCATATGATCTCGAAGATCCATCTCAGTTATTTATGAGTACACATATGGGATTAGTAAAAATTAATGAGGATAATGAATGGAGTTGGGTTGGTGGCATTACTCAGCGACATGATTTAATGGGTTTTACTTTTAAGGATGAGAATACGATGATTTCGAGTGGTCATCCAAACATAAACTCTAAACTGGAAAACCCACTCGGAATTGTAATTAGCAATGATAAAGGGGAATCATGGGAGCCCATTTCCTTACATGGTGACATTGATTTTCACGTACTGGAGGTAAATGCTAGAGAAAGTAATATCATTTATGGAATTAATGTATATGAAGATTTTTTATATCTTTCTAATGATGGAGGTTACAGCTGGACAACTATTACCGCTAGCGGTCTACCAGAAGATTATTCGAAAATTAATTCGTTAGTTTCAAATCCTCTCCAGCCAGAAATGATTTTAGCAGGTGTAGACGATGGAACGTATCTCTCAACCGATGGTGGTCAATCTTGGACAGTGACAAATCAAAGGCAATCCATGACGAGTGGAACTTCAATACCTACTGGTGAGCTATTTGCTTATCTTATTGGTGAAAATACTGGTCTATATAAAAGTGATGATTTTGGACAAACTTGGATGCCATTAAATTTACAATTAGAAAATGATGCGATTACTTATATTGCTGTTCATCCATTAAAAAATAGTACGATTACAGTTGGATCTTTTAGAGAAGATCTATATCAAACAATAGATGGGGGGAAGAGTTGGATCAAACTCGCTGGAGCAGGTCAACCTGAATAACAACTTATGTTTTTCATAATCGATGTAGGGGAGCTCGATTAATTTGTAAGTATAAATTTCCTATTGGAATCCTCACAGAAAAAACACAATACCCAGTTATAGTTAAACTTCATTGGGTACCAAGGAGGACAAATATGAAATTATTCCTTTTACTAGTATTCGTTATTTTTATCAGTATTTTCCTTATGAATCAAAAAGAATGGGTAAGTTACTTCAAAGCGGGTGAATGGGATACATTAAGAGAAATGATGGGAAATGAATGGAAGAGTATTTTAATGATAACGATGGGATTTATGTTAATGCAAAATGTGATTTCATTAATTCCGTTTCTTTTATTAACGATGTTTAATGTATGGTTATTTGGATTTTTATATGGTTATCTTTGGAGTTTAGCTGGTAATTTCTTGGGTTCAATTCTTATCTTCTATCTGGCAAGATATGGATTTCAGTTTTGGGGGCAAAAATATAATCATTTGAAAGTAAAACAAAAAATGGAGAAGAATGGTTTTAAATTTATTTTAATGTGCCGCTTATTACCTTTTATGCCAGCTAGTCTTGTGAATATAGTTGGTGGTATTAGTAATATAAAAGGAAAAGACTACATTTTAGGCACATTTATAGGTAACACTATTTTTGTATTCATTTTATCCTTGTTTTCAATAGGGGTTATTTCACTGGAACATCAATTTGCGATATACCTTGTCCTTTCAGGACTCATTTTAGGGTTTGTTGTTTTAAATCTGAAGAAGCGGTCGGTTGTCAGAAGCCATTAAAATAGAAAAATTTAAATAATGCTTTATAATTATTTTTTAATCTGTTTCTGCCAGGGCAGTAATGGCGTTATGTTTTGTTTCTCGTTCAGGGATCTTTGGTAGGGAACTTGTGGGAATATGTCGAATAGGAAGGTGTCGTGGTGTATTTCTCTTTGAAGGACATCTACACGTACAAACAAAACGAGTAAAAAATCTTCTAATTAGCTGGGAATACAAGCAAGTATACTATCAATTGTATGATATACCTGCTATTGAAGTATGAAAATAGTGATCTACTATTCATGTATGTTTCAGGGAAGACGCGAAAAGTTCGCTACAAAGTGGAAGTCATAGAAGGCCTCGTTTGCAGAACATTACGGAGTGGAGTGTCAAATTTGTCAGTTTGATTTTGAAAAAGTGTATGGAGATGTTGGAAAAGACTTTATTCATGTCCATCACCTCGTGCCACTTCATACGATAAAACAAAACTACATAGTACCAACGATGAGAACTTTATTAGAAGAAGCTGGTTTATCATTTAAGAAATAATTTTTGTATGGGGGGAGTATTGTGAGTAGACACTTTATGACCTCTCATGTTTCTACATCTTAATTATTATTTCCGAAAAATCTTCTCTAGTGCTTTTCCCTTAGCCAGCTCATCGATCATCTTGTCCAAATAGCGGATTTCCTGCATAGTCGGTTCCTCGATGTCTTCCACTCGGACACCGCAGACGACACCTTTGATCAAAGCCCTCGAAGGATTTAGTTGGGGAGCTTCTGCAAAGAAGGTCTCAAAGTCTGTCTTTTTTTCTAGTTGGGCTTCTAACTCTTCCTGGTTATACCCTGTCAACCAACGGATGATTTCATTGACTTCTGTTTTCGTCCGGCCTTTTTTCTCCGCCTTCGTAATATAGTGTGGATAGACACTTGCAAAACTCATGGTATAGATCTTATGTTTAGCCAACATACATCCTCCCGTAACAGTTTTTCTTTATTATAGTATGAAAAATAGTCGTGGCTCAAACAAAGGAACTGTTTATTGTAATCTTGGTTAAGGGGCTAGTCATTTGATTGGATCATATGTTACAAAGCTGGGGACAAACCATCATATTCCTTTGAGACTTTAAACAGTTATAATATAAGCAAAGAGCAACGTCCGTGTCTGCGGCGGCGCTCTTATTTTTCATTACTTTAATTTTTTCGCGATGATGTCTGCTGCTTTTCTAGGGTTTAAGGGTACATCACATCTAGCATTTTGGAGTCTTTTCCAGCTAGCACACGGAATCGATGCATACCGTCTATAATAATTTCAGAAGCTTCTTTTGGTGTTAATAACTTGTAGGATTGGTCACTATCATTAGTAGTGTGGGAGCGCTCGGCATTAGAATTCGTCGTAATATTCGTATTGACGCCTCCTGGGAATACAACGGTCACTTTCACGTTCGTACCTTGCAGTTCGGAGTGCAGACCTTCTGTTAAAATTTTAACTGCAGCTTTGGATGCGCCGTACACGGACTGGCCAGGTACCGGAACAAACCCTTCAATCAGCAAATACGTATGGAAATGTACATTATTCAACAATGGGCAGCTCATTTGTTCATTTTCGTAACAGCTAGGAGGACCATGAATCATCATCTCGATCGGAGAGTTGTGAAATCGAAAGCGGCGATGCAACAAGCTCTTCTTCATTTAATGAAACAGAAAGATTTCAAAAATTTAGCGATCACTGAAATTGTAAAAGAGGCAAACGTTAATCGTGGGACATTTTACAAACATTACGTCTACAAAGAAGATTTACTCGAAGAAATCATTAATGACGTAACGAATGATTTAATTGCATCCTACCGGGACCCATATAAAAAAATAGAAAAGATAGACGTGAAGGATTTAACCTCAAATGCCGTAAAAATTTTCGAACATGTCGGAAAACACGCTGCATTTTATTCTCTCATTGTAAAATCAGATACCTTGTTCGGTTTTCAAAATAAATTAAGTACGGTTCGAAAGACTTATCGATGGAAGACTTAATCAATAGGAACGTGACCCCTAACATTGAACCTTATTTGTTGGCGAGCTATCATGCTTATGCGATCGTCGGAATGATCATCGAGTGGGTGAACACAGACTACGCCTACAGCCCGGACTTTATGGCAAGGCAACTTCTACAAATCGTCCGATACAATCAACAAGTGACAGTGAAAAAACAGGAGAAGGGGTAGGTAGTTAGAAAAAAAGATCAGGATCCCAATTCGTTAATACTAAGTGACGATCACCGGTCAAAAAAAGGAAAGTGTAAACGACGGGGAAGAAGAAATTTTAGAGCCTCGTCCTCACCAGTTCCTGATGTTGGTGAAAGGCAGGCTCTTTATTAAACGTTATAAACCGTCATCCCGGAACAGAGGAAGTTGAATGCTTGTTTGTAGAAAATGCAATACGGTTCACTCTCTTTCTTAGTTCAACTTCTATATCTTATGGTAGCAATTTGGTAAAAGGGACGGCGAATATCTAGGGGAGGGTGGGATTAGTATAAAATGTTTACAAAAATTAATAAGTCCAACGGGTATTAGTTATTCTAAGAAACTAGCAGTTAAATTAATAATAAAAAATATGACAAGAACCATCCCTAATTAAGGAGATGGTTCTTTTTAACTACTCCCTTCACGCTATAATAGCGCTATGGTAAACTGGTAAATAATACATAAAAAGGAATGTTGTCTTATGCCAATTTACAATAAACTTGTTCGTGATAAAATCCCAGCAATCATCCAAGCAACAGGAAAGGGATACCGCACTAGACCATTGGATGAGGTTGAGTACATAAAAGAACTAAAAATTAAGCTGACCGAAGAAATGGCAGAATACCAAGAGGCACAAACAGATGGTCAAGCGTTGGAGGAGCTTGCTGATGTATTAGAGATTATGCATAGCCTTGCTAACGTGCATGGAGCAAACTTTGATGAAGTCGAGGCGATCCGCAAGCAAAAAGCGGAAGAACGTGGAGGTTTTCAGGAGAAGATTTTCCTGATTGATGTGGATGATGAGTAACATTAAGTTAGTAACGGACCGGCTAATCTCGGAGTTGGTGGAGGCGATTGATCGCTCCTCTTCTATATACATTTTAACCTCATTTGTTATGAAGTCAGGTGTACAACTTCTGGAGGAACCACTTAAAAAAGCATTAGATCGCGGAGCGGAAGTGAAGGTTTGTACAGGTGACTATTTATTTGTGACGCAGCCAGAAGCGTTAAGAAAAATAAACGAAATAGATCCGAACATTGAAATCCGCTTGTGGAAGAGCAATGGTCGAGCGTTTCATCCGAAGGCGTACTTGTTTCAGTATGAGGAGAATGAAGGGACGTTAATCATTGGTTCTTCGAACATGTCCCGATCCGCTCTTACACATGGGGTCGAATGGAATGTAGCGATGGAGTCCGGTGCTTCTCCTGATACATTTCAACAAGCGCTAGAGGAGTTCATGAAGCTGTTTCTTAATGAACAAACTGTTCCTGTGAACAAAGAAACGATAGAAGAATACGAAAAGTTGTATGAAGATTATCACCGTGAACATCCGAATTTAGTTCGTACGTGGACGAAAACGGAAGAAGTAGAATTAATGTTAAATCAAACAGCTGATGATGAGGAACCGGCGATCATTGTTGAAGAACCGGCGCCATACGGCACCATCTCACCAAGACATTCACAAATTGAGGCACTCGAGTCTTTACAAACCGTTGTCGAAGAAGGTTATGACAAAGCGATGGTTGTGATGGCTACTGGCCTGGGTAAGACATATTTAGCTGGCTTTTTTGCGAGAGATTACGAGCGAATTCTCTTTGTCGCTCATCGTGAAGAAATCTTAAAACAAGCTCAAAAATCGTTTGAACATATTATGCCTGAGCGTACGTTTGGTATTTATAGCGGAACCGAAAAAGAAGGCGAAGCTGATTGTGTATTTGCGTCCATTTTTACATTAGCGAACGAACGTCATTTAGAGAAGTTCGACCCTAACAGCTTTGATCTCATTGTTATCGATGAATTCCACCATGCAGCGGCAAAAACGTACCAACGGGTTCTTGACTATTTTAAGCCTGAATTTTTACTTGGGATTACCGCAACACCTGATCGAATGGATGGAAAAGATGTTTATGGGATTTGTGATGGAAATGTCGCCTATCAAATTGACTTTATTGAAGCCATACAACGCCAGTGGTTAGCTCCTTTTAATTATGTCGGAGTGTATGATGAAACGGATTATTCACAAATTACCTGGCTGGGCACCAGATATGACGATGAAGAATTATTAGCCGCGCAATTAAGAGAAGAGATGGCAGAAAAGATATTGGAAGCTTGGAAAACGCATAAACAAACGCGAACGCTCGCCTTTTGTTCTTCAATTAGACAAGCTTCATTTCTAGCCAATTATTTTAAAGAAAACGGAGTAAAAGCCACAAGTCTCCATTCGAATGGAAGTGAATTTGGACGTACAAAAGCCATTCAAATGATTGAAACCGGTGATCTTGAGGTCATTTTTACTGTAAACCTTTTCAATGAAGGTACGGATATTCCTTCGTTAGATACCCTTTTATTCGTACGTCCAACAGAGTCGTTAACGGTATTTACGCAGCAAGTCGGTCGAGGCCTTCGTTTATTTAAAGGGAAAGAGTACTGTACGATTATCGATTTGATTGGAAATTATCGAAACGCAGATAATAAGCTGCGTTTACTAGATACAAGACAGGGAGAAGAACGAGCAAAGGCACCATCTAGCGTTCCACAGGTTCCTGAAACCTGCTTTATTGATTTTGAAATGGAAGTTATACAACTATTAGATGAACTCCGCAAAAAGAGGCAGCCTCGAAAAGAACAATTGAGAGAAGCTTATTTTGCCTTAAAACAAGAATTAGGAAAGCGTCCAACCTACTTAGAGTTACACTTATACGGGAATGCCGACAGCAAAAACTATAAACAAGACTTCAACTCTTTTACTGGCTTCCTCTATTGGGCAAACGAACTTACTGATTTTGAAGAAGAGGTTTTCAAAACCTATGAAACATGGCTCCAAGAAGTTGAACGTACTGGGATGAACAAAAGCTATAAAATGGTCGTCTTATCCTACATGTTAAGTCGAGGTAAAGATTATTGGACAAACCCTGTAACATCTGAAGAAGTAGCACCATATTTTCACTGCTACTTAACCGAAAAAGAATACCGCAAACGCATAGATTTATCCGATAAACAAGGCAAAGCTCTGTGGGACTACGACGAAACAAAAGTGGCGAAACTGATTGCTAATATGCCAATGATGAAATGGAGTACAAGTTCAAAAGGATTGCTTTCTTTTGAAGACGGAGTATTTAAAATGGAATTTGATGTGGCCGAGGAGGACAACGAAGTACTGTATGAATGGACGAAAGAGATTTGTGAGTATCGACTGCATGCTTATTTTGAGCGGAAAGAGAAGTAACCTAGAATACCTTTAATCTAATCGAAATTATGAATTAATAGAGTTGGATAATGCTTGTAGAATACCTTCTGAAAATAAAATCATGTATAATTAAATCATCAATTTATTGAAAAGTAGGAGATAAATTTGACGATTAAGAAGTTTAATTTTTACACAGTTCAACAGTTTTTAATAAGTGATAAGTTTTACATTCCAGATTATCAACGAGAATATTCATGGGAAAGAGATGAACAGATTAAGGATTTTTGGTTAGATTTGTACGACTTAGTTGAGAACAGTCGTGATAATCATTTCTTTGGACAAGTCGTTATCCACGATGATCAAGAGGATAAGAAGAAATATATTATTGATGGTCAACAACGTAGTTCCACGTCGATTATATTTTTGTCTGTAATTAGGCAGCTGTTTGATGACATTTATACAGCAACGAATCGAGATGGGGCGAGAAATAAGGTCGAGGATATTCGTCTAAAAATTATTGGTCGTTGGAGCGAGGAAGAGAACGAGCTTCAGTTCCATTTAGGTAAGATCGATAATATCTTCTTTAGAGACTTTATTCAACGTGGAATTCCGGTGTCTGGTGAGATTACGGAACCGTCACATATTCGAATTAAAGAGGCTTATGATTATCTGTATGACCAATTATTGGAGGAGTTAAAGGATCTAGAAGACGAGGATAAATACAATAAATTAGTCGAATATTATAATGGTTTTAAAAATAAATTTAGTTTGATGTGTGTAGAGACGGATGATATGAATGAAGCATTTATCATATTTGAAACTCTTAACGCGAGAGGTAAAGAGCTTGAAACCTCAGATCTACTAAAGAATCATTTATTCAAAACATCAGACAATCTAATTGAAGAAGTAAAAAATGAATGGTTGAAAATGCAAGAAAGTGCTGACGGGATTGACCTAACGAAGTATTTTAGAACGATATGGAATTCAAAATACGATTTCACACGGGAAAAAGAACTTTACAAAAATCTAAAAGGTATGGTAACCACATCAGGTGAATGTTTAAACTTTGCAAGGGAGTTAGTCAAAAGCTTAAATGTTTATAAAGTGCTTGTTGATCCCTCAAATGAAACCTTTTTTAGAGATAAAGAAATCGAACAACATCTAGTAAACTTAAAGCTTCTCAACGCAAGTACGTACTATCCTATCGTGATTGCGCTAGTCAATGGATCCTATGAAGAAGCAGAAATAAAAAAAGTGGTTGAAGCGATTGAAAGTTTTATCGTTCGAAACTGTGTCATTGCGGGGAAAGTAGCCAATCGTTATGAAGTACTGTTCGCTAAGGTGGCAAAGAAGATTTCTTCTACCCCGATGACTTTTGATGAGATCGCAGAAGAATTCAAGAAAGAAATGTTAAACGATGAAGAATTCGAAAGTCATTTTCAAGTATGTTCAATTAAAAGTGCTCCTGTAGCTAAGTTTATTTTACGAAAAATAAATGATTTCCAACAAAGAGAGTTAGTTGTTAACCCTAATAATATGAAAATTCATTTGGAACACATTATGCCTAAAAATATAGGGCAATGGAGAGTACATGAAGACATTCACAACAAATACATTAATCGAATTGGGAATCTGACTCTTCTAGCAGATGAGTACAACAAGTCAATTAAAAATAAATTGTTTAATGATAAGAAAAAAGTATATGAAAAATCCAAGATTGAGATGACTAAAAAATTGGCCTCTTACAAAGAATGGAACTCGACTCGAATTGAAGAACGTCAAAAAGAACTATTTACAATAGCTAAGCAAGTTTGGAAAAATTTTATTTAAGATATAGGATAGATACACTTCTTCATGAGAGGTGTATTTTTTTCTTTCAAAATTGGAACTGACAAATTCTATGAAACGATATGAAATTGATGGGATTTTTTGTAGAATAGTAATATAGAGAAATAGAATTAGTAATGTGTATAGGTAAGTCTGAAAAAGAATTTGAGGGATAGAAATGAATAGATACTGGAACTTTCCAGCTACGACTGGTGGCTTAATCAACTCTATAAATAATGCCGGATTAGAAACGTTTAGAGGAAATGCGTTAGACTCACTAACAAGAGAAATCTGCCAAAATTCATTAGATGCGGTTAAAGATAAAAGTAAACCAGTTTTGGTTGAATTTAAAAGCTTTTCTGCTGATAGCACGAGTTTTCCAAATAAAGAAGAGTTAGTAGATGTATTTCATCAGTGTAAGGAAACATGGCTTGGGAGAAATAAAAAAAGCGAAGATTTTATTGAAAATGCGCTTAAGTTATTTAACCAACAGCAAATACAATTTTTACGAATTAGTGATTTTAACACAAAGGGGTTAGAAGGAGCAAAAGAAGGGGAAATTGGTTCTCCTTGGAGTACCTTAGTTAAGGAAGCAGGGTCTTCTAATAAAGACGAAAGCTCGGGCGGTAGCTTCGGTATTGGTAAATCTGCGCCCTTTTTAAATTCAAACCTAAGAACGCTGTTTTATGCTTCTTTAGATATTTCCGGGTATAAGTCTTATATTGGTGTTGCAAATATTATGTCGTTCAAAAAGAATAACGATCAAATTACGTTAGGCAATGGTTACTTTACTTTTGATGAAAGATCGTTAGCTATTCCCGGAGACATCTCACTTGACCAGAACTTTACTCGTGAGGAGACGGGTACAGATATTTATATTGCAGGTTTCCAACCAAAGGGTAATTGGGAAGCAGCGGTTACAAAATCAGTTCTAGTCAACTTCTTCATAACGGTATACAACAAAAAGTTAGTCGTTAAGATTAATGATTTTGAAATTAATCATGAAAACATAGGAGAACTTATTGCTGAGTTAGATGATAGTGAGGAGAACCGAGTACTAAAAAATTATTTTAATCTATTAATCTCGGATAAGACGATAAAAATAAAATACCCGGCACGAAAATATAAGAATGGGCTTCAATTTGAAGAAGGAGAAGCGGAATTATACTTGCTAAATGGCGAGGATTTAAATAGACGTGTCTTAATGACTCGGAAAACTGGAATGATGATCTTTGAACAAAAGAATATAAGTGGAAGCATATCTTTTACAGGTTTACTTATGATTACAGGTGCTCAAATGAATAATGTTTTTAAACAAATGGAAAACCCTGCTCATAATGAATGGTCTGCGGAGAGGTATGAAAAGGACCCGAAATTAGCGAAAAAGATCTACGGAGACTTGAAGAGCTTTATTAGAAATACAGTGAAAGATTACTTTCAAGAAAAAATCACCGATTCGATGGATGCGGTTGGGTTAAATGATTTTTTACCAAATAAAAACTTGCTGGCTGATAGTGGCACGAAAAAACGAGAATCGTTAAATTCAACAATTAAATCGATTATTACAAAAGAAGTAAAAGAAGATCCAAAAAAACGAGCGAGAACTAAAGGACAAGATCGTCATGAAGATTTAGATAAAGAGTTAGAGGGGAATTATGGAATTACTCCAACTGGTGATGAAGGTGGGGGCGGTGCCGCAAATGATAGTGACGGGGGAGATGCCGGTGGTAGCACAACCGAACCAGGGGGACAAAATGAAGTGAATCCCCAAACGAATGGGGATAAAGATAAAAAGAAAGAACGAAAACCAAGTAAACACCCCGTTCAAATCCAACAGAAATATGCTCCCATTGACAAGAGCCAGGGTAAATATAAGTTTTTTATCTCACCAAAAAAATCGTTAGAGAATGGGAAATTAGTCTTTAAAGTAATGGGCGAACAAAGTGACTACGATCTTCCTATTAAGAATGCATCCACTGATGACAAAGATGTTACTGTAGAAAAGGTTAGTTCGAATACGGTCTACGTCCAATCTGTTAAAGCAAACAAAAGTTTTATGATTAACGTAGAAATTGATTATTTAGATTATTGTGTACTGGAGGTAGAGTTATATGAAAATTAGTTCATCGTATCCATATCCAGTGTTGTATGTGAATAATGATGATTACACTAGCTCCAGTTTTACAGCTGCTATCCACGTGAATGAAGCCTTTGGAGAAGTTCGAATTTCTGTGGACTTTTACCTAGACAATATAGGAATAAGTAGATTGATAGAGGAGAAGTCAGCTGTATATCTAGTGCATATTGAATGCCCGCAGACGAGTTTTCGTAAAGCATATGAAACAAACGAGAATAAAATAGATGTTGTCATCCCTGCTGCTGAGTTGCGTGGGAAAATTTTTATTCACACATTTATTATTGCAAAAGAAACGGTAGAAAACTATACCAATGAATTATTAAATAAATGGTTTAAGGAGCTGCCCGTTCAATTTGAAAAAGGTAATTTTATTGCGATAGGTGAAGCTATTGAAATGAATTTATTTGAGGACCATACGGAGTTTCTAAATTTACCATCCATCATAACGGTGACAAAGTCATTAAAGAAAGAGTATATGGATGTTGATATTCATTCTAATAACATTACGATTCTTTTACCTGAATACGAATATAACCAATACGCTACAACTGCAAATTCACGAATAAAAAACACGATACTATCAACCGTTATTGTGCCAGCTCTTGTTTATGTTTTTTCTAAACTAAGAGATAGCAGGGGCGAATTAGATGAATATACTTGGTACCAAGTTCTAGACAAAATTTTTGCGGAGAATCATTATAGGCTTGAAGACGTAGGAACGGATAGTCTCTCTCCACTTCAAGCGGCCCAATTAGTATTACGAAAACCTTTAAGAGCTAGCTTTGAAGAAATCGAAAAGCTTAATAGGACGGAGGATTAGTTTTGAAGCTACAATTCATTTCCGATGAGACACTCATGGACTTACGTTCTAACTATGATGCCTACAAGGAGCATTACTATACCAAAAACAATGAATGGTTTAATGACTACTTTAAAGAGAATGGTAGAATACTAGAGTCGAATATCTCTTTTGATATACCTACTTTAAATATGGATGAAAACTATTTATTGAGTGATCAAGAAAACGTAAAAATTCTATATAATGCGTTAAAAGATCTTACCGTTTCACAAGCGACACAAGAAAGGCTCTGGTCTGGATTAGCTCATTTACAGTTAAGAGAGTTCACCTACTATCGATTAAAAAAAGAACTCCTAGAACATAATGACAAGCGTATAAATACAGCCTTATTCTTTAAAAATGGTAACAAACGCTCTTTGTTTGTTCATATCCTAGCTCGTTTATGGTGGGTTGGTTATATGACGTATGATGAGGAAAACAAGGACAATCCTTACTGGCTAACCGAGTTCTTTTGCAATAGCGACTTTTCTGCAAGATGCGTAGTCTTCTTCTCTAGTAACTTTACGTCTAATCGAAATATTACAAAAGGTATTTTAAAATCTCTAGTCAAACTTAAAGAAAAAGGAATACCAATTAAAAGAGACCACTTCGTCCAAGCCAACAAATATTTAAACGTAGTGGGCGGAGCGATGATCCTAGACATGCTTACAGCTGATGAGGTAGAGCAAATGGTAGACAAGCATCTTTATAAACATTTTGGAGTTGGAGCAGATATTCTTTCAGTTTAATAATGGATAGCACTAAAAATGACAATGGGTTAGCAGCTCATTGTTTTTTTAGTTTCACTAAACGAGGAAGCGCAATATTGTATCTGCGCACAGATGTGTCTTACTATTTATGGCACCTCATCCAACAATTTAACGAACCGAACATGGTTCGTTTTCTTTTTACCCAGTTGGTTGAGCGAATTGAAAATAGTTGAAAATTATAATATTTTGTCTAGTTCTGTCCCTTAAATAGAAAAAATTGTGAGATAATTGATTAACTGGACTCATTCCTAAAGGAGATTTAACATGACAAATTCAAAATACAACAAAGTTTATGATGTGAATGAACAAGTAGAGTTAATCCTAGAGTTAGTCGATGAGTTAGATGTGGAGTCAATTCCGCATTTATCGATCAATTTTTTTGAAATAACCATGAATGATTTAAAGCATACATATACGAAAAAAGACCGGGATATGATTGTCAATTACTTATTGGCGAAAAAGGCAAGCCGAAGCGGAAAGGGGAAGAAAAGCACTCGCGATCCGGTATTGGAACAAATTAAAAGGCAAGCGGAAATGACCGAGCTGACGAATAAAATTATGGATTTAGTCGAAGAAAACAATTTGACTCGTATCGAAGGAGTAAGTCTAGATCTCGGTACCTTAACTCATAATCGTCTAGGCAAACAATCCAAGGACGAGCTTACTTTATTACATACGGCTATCCAAAATCACCTGAACCAGCAGCTAAAGACAGGTCAACAATCAGAGTCGAAACCGAATAACGAAAAAATAGACAAGATCAAATATGAGATTTTGATGTTGGCTGAAGACCTTGAAATCGATCGGATTCGTGAGTTTAGTGAACTCAATTTCGCAAAGCTGACAGTCGATGATTTAGCCCATTATGAACTCGATGAGCTGGAATCCATGCTCGACGTCCTCGAAGGACAAGAAATCGTGAGCGCTGAAATCAAGATGATTCATCATTTAGTGAGGATGATGAATATCACTAAATTACCGAGCCTAGACATCCATTTTACAGAAATGACCGACTATGACTTCCGTTACACGATTTCCAACAAGGATCGTCAGTTGCTTTTAAAGACATTAGAGGAACTTTACGAAAGTGGTTTTGAAGAAGATCCTTTGGACGCGTTGCACGCATTTAATTCCTCTAGTGCGAAAGAAGAAAAAGAACATATCGAACGAGTGGTAGAAGATAAACAACAGCAATCAGAAAACATAGAACTGATTCGTAAAATCATGGATTTAATCGAAGAAAATAACCTCACGACCATTAAAGGAAACAAACAGGTAACGAACTTAAATGAATTCCAACTAGAAAAGCAATCGAAAACAGAGCTCATTCTCCTTTTAGATGCGATCGAGACGCATATCGCAATGAATGAAAAGTATGGTAACGCCACGCATATAGAGGAAGAAGATGACCTTTTGGAAGACGAAAAGGATGAGGAAGCTCGCGGCATCAAACAAGACATTCTGATGATAGTTGAGGAATCTGGGATTAACCACATTCCAGAATTCAGTGAACTTGATTTTGCGACTGTTACGATAGATGATTTGACTGACTATCACATTGAAGATTTAAAAAGCATGCTGAGTTTTCTAGAAACTCAAGAAATAACGACGAATGAGATTAAAAGAATTTTTGAATTAGCGAACATTTTAAACATGAGAGAACTTCCGGATCTTGGCATAGATTTTACCGAAATTACGGATGAAGAATTACGATACTCGAACTCCAAAGAAGACCGACAGTTTATTATTCAAACGTTAGAAGACCTGTATGAAAATGGCTATGACCAAACGACGAATGACTTTATTAATCCTCTCGAAGTCATTGAGAAATATAGATATGGTGCGTTAAAAGACAACGATGATTGGGAAGACGAGATAAAAGAGGATACGAGCTGGAGAAAACACATTCCACCTTCTGTTAAAACGCAATTGCCAAGCTGGCAAAATGACTCGGTTCATGAATTTTATGAAAAAGTGAAAGTGCTAATGCAAAAGTCCCGTGGAAGAGATCTCGCTATTCTTCGAGAGTACGTTTGTGATTTATCAGAGATAGTCTTTGATCAACCTGAAGAAAAAGATGAAGAAGAGCAACTAATGGAAAATGCTGATGAGGATGAGATTGCTTCAGCGGTTTTAACGATTGTGGAAATGATCATTCTACCCCATCAAGAAGTGCTTGAGCGGATTGAACAGAAGGGCGGACAAATTTTATTTAGTAATGTGTGGAGTCAGCCGTTCACTGAGACACTAAAAAAAGAAGTGAAAGATCGTGACGGTTGGGCTTGTGTTGTCTGCGATTCGGATAAGGGTTTGCATGTTCACCATAAAATACCGAGAAAATATGGTGGAGTGAATCATAAGCATAACCTCGTTACATTGTGCAGCTCCTGTCACCCTGCAATCGAAACAGCGGATATCCGCCATGCGTTTACGAAGTGTTTAGCGAATTATCGGATGAACCAAAACAAAAAAATTAAAAAGCCTGTTTCTGAAGATAAAACGATACTAAAGCGCGAAGTGGAACAAAGTTTAGACCACTTATTCCTCGCTTTATCGAACCGAAATGAAAATGAATTAATAGAAGAAGTGTTAGGCATTATGAAGCGATTAGAAGTCATTTTTTACGACTAAAACATCGATCAACAAACCACCCAGCCCAAAAAAGGAAACGGTACGTCAATTTTTTCCTCTATACTATAACACTATACTAGTACATGGAATTCTATAGGTTTACGAACCGCCATAACAACAAAAAACTACAGCCAAAGGGGAGAGTTACATATGTTATTGCAAAAGATCATGGATAAGCGCAAGAAGTTGCTCCTAGAAAAGAAAGTACCCACGCAAGAGGAGCTTCAAGAAGACTATCGTCTCTTTCAAGAAAAATTTGGTCCAGAAAAACTAAAGGATCTAGAAGGAGAAGAATTATTAGAGACAGTATCTAATCTTGGCAACCGCGATAGTTTAGTTTATTGGTTAGAGTTTAAAAACGATGATGAATTTCGAACGACGATATATGGCAGTATTTCAGGTGGCAGTGCCTTTAAATATATTATGTTTAAGAGAAACAGTGACGGTGTGTGGGTGACGGGGTACAACCAAGATCCAGTTGAACTTGACCAAGAGCAAGCGATCGACATGGCGATGAAGATTCGTGACAACCTCGTACAAGGTGCTGAGATGATCGGCCAACTTATTTCAAAGGAAGGTCCGGTTGACGAGGATGCGTACATCAAATTACAGCTGGAGCTTGAATCCCAATTAGAGTTTAATATGGGCAAACTTGGCTGGGTTCATAAATATTATCATATGATTTTTCCGGAGCGAATTGATGATTTTCACAATGATAATTGGCAAAAAAATGTGTTAATCAAATTACATGTCAAGCCGAATGAACAAGGCGGTCTTTATTCTTGGGCAGGTCAACTGATGGCGATTGCACGACAAATTGAGTGTCCGATCAATCATTTCACCCATTGTCTCAATGAACTATACGGTGGACCGCATCATTATATTCGTGTTGGTACGACTTCTGGTACAACCAGCTATTGGAACGAAATGTATACCGAAGGCCACATTGCGATTGGCTGGCCGGCATTAGGGGATTTAAGCCGATTTGAGGATATGAAAATAACTGAGATGAAAAAACACATTCGCGCGATTCTTGAAGAGAATTATGATCAGACCCCTCAAGTCATTGGTAAATGGACGCTGCAGATCGTGACGTTCTTTACTCGCCTGCATCGCGGTACAGTGATCGTCGCAGCCGAAGGACAAACGGTATTAGGAATTGGTAAAGTTATCGGTGGCTATCAATATGTTGAAGGTAAGGACTTCCCGCATACGGTAAAAGTCGATTGGTTAAAAACACCGAATACGAAGCTACCGAATCCGAGCGAAGGCCTACAAACGACGACGCATCAATTACGAGATATTGATAACTTATTAGCGATTGAAAAGATCTTAGCTGAAGAACAGCATGAGCCAATTCCTGTTCCGACGAAGCTCGAACCACTGACAGGGATGGCTGCGAAAATCGAGAAAATTTTAAGCCGAAAACGTCAGGTCATTCTATACGGGCCACCAGGAACAGGGAAAACTCACCATGCTGAGCATACATGCTCCGAGCTGTCCGCACGAGAAATTTACAGTAAGAACTTTGCAACACTAACAGAGGAACAAAAAGCAGTGATTAAAGGAAACCGCACGGCTAGAGGTACGGTGAGAATGTGTACGTTCCATCCTTCTTACGGTTATGAGGATTTTATGGAAGGAATTAAGCCAACAGTCATTAACGATCAAACGGTGTTTCAGTTGAAGGACGGTATTTTTAAAACGATTTGTCAAGACGCTATCAATAATCCCGATCATAGCTTTTACCTTATTATTGATGAAATCAACCGAGGGGACATTTCACGTATTTTTGGTGAATTAATTACGATCATCGAAAGCAACAAGCGCGGAAAAGAAGTCATTTTACCGTTATCGAATGAACCGTTTCAAGTGCCGAAAAATGTGTACATTATCGGGACGATGAACACAGCTGACCGGTCTATTGCCTTACTCGATGTCGCACTGCGCCGCCGTTTTGGTTTTATTGAATTATTGACGGACTATTCGCTGTTAGAAGATGTGCTTATTGAAAGTTTGCCATTAGGCGAATGGTTAAAAGCATTGAATGCACGAATCGTTGAAAACTTGGGACAAGATGCGAGAAACTTACAAATTGGTCATGCGTACTTTTTAGAAAAAGAAAAGCCGATTCGCAACTATGAAAAGTTCAAACGAATTATCGAAGAAGACATCATCCCGTTAATTGAAGAATACTGCTACGGGGACTACGCCACGATGGCTAAAATATTAGGATCTGCAATCGTCGATGTCAAACAGAAGACGATTAAAGCAGACATTTTCAACGATGACAGCACCGTTTCACTCGTCAATGCCTTATTGGAACCGACTCCAGAGTTAAGTACGGAAAATCATTTATTACCGGAAACGGATGATGAAGGTCTGGATGAAGAGGAACAAGAGGAGAATGTAGAAAGTAAGTTGGTCGATTAAGATGAAATTAGTAATGAAAGAGTGGGACTCGATATTTATTTCCGAGAAGGAATTACCGAATGATGAGGCTGCACAAGCAACTGTTCAATGGCTGAATGAAAAGAAGATGCTGGAGATTATCGAATTAAAAAACGGACTTAGTATTCAGACCAACTCCTTTATCGGGACCATCGTCATCGGCGACCTGCAGCTGACGATCACTCCGAAAATCAAAGGAGTCGAGCTGATGACATTACTGAACTATGCTTATTCTGTCAAAGATTTAAAAATCGTCAATCAAGCAGATTTCCAGCTCGACACTTTTCCTTTTTTCGATATTTTAATCTTTCAGTTGTATGGCTACGCCGATCAATTAGTGAGAAGGGAACTGGTCAGAGGATATGTCCGTAAGAAAGACGACTTATCCTCTCCGAAAGGGCGGTTAGATTTTAACCAATTGGTGAGAGAAAAACATCTTCAAAAAACGACGCTGCCGAGCATTTATTTTGAACGCAATGAAGATCATCTTCTCAATCATGTGCTGTTAGCCGGATTAAAGCTTAGTATTCAAATGGTCCAAGACGATCAGTTAAAGAAGAGCCTGCAGCGCCTGTGTTCGCAATTAGAGGAATATATCTCACCGATCCTCCTCAATAGACAACAACTGCAGCAAGCACAGACCCGTATTAACCGTTTGTCTGAGCATTATCGTCCGATTGTGGAAATCATCACGTTGCTTTATCAAACGCAAGGCTTAGAAATTGAAGGGGCCGATAATCCGATCCACTTGAGTGGATTTCTCTTTGATATGAACGTCTTTTTTGAAGCCTTTGTCGAAAAGCTCATTCGTGATTTTGTGCCTTATTATTCGTTACGCGAACAGTTTAAACTGCACGAAACGTTCCATTACGCACCAGGCTATAATCCAAAACGAAGAAAGTCACCGACACCAAGACCGGACTATGCGCTGTTAAAGAAAAACAAAGTCGTGAAACTAGCGGATGCCAAATACAAAGACTTGTGGGAGAATGCACTCCCACGCGATATGTTATACCAGCTGGCCATTTATGCGTTAAGCAGTGGAGATCAAAAGTCATCGACGATTATCTACCCATCGCAAAACGACTTAGCAACCACACAAAAAATCAACATCAACAACCCCATGACCAATGACAAAATGGCAACGGTCGTCTTAAAGCCGATCAACTTGAACAAGCTCGCCAACTTACTAAAGAAGCAAGATCAAAACCGGGGATTGTTGCAGGAGTATATGGGGGCGGTGTTGTTTGTGGACTAATTAATGCAGCCCTCGCTTATCTTTCGTAAGTTACTGAAGACTTAACCGGGGTAAGTGGAGGGCATTATGTTTGATGTCGATTGTGTTTAAAATAACACATGGTTTAACTGTATTGAAGATGACTTGTTTTACAAATGTATAAGTTGATTTTAATAAAATCTCTTTAAGTGTTTTGTTTCTAATATTACTTGTAAAGGATTAGATAGAACTAACTATAAATTCTAATTAATTAATGTACCATGATACTTACAGGTTAATAGGTAATTTTTTATTTCTTCTATAATTCTCAACTGACTTTTTCAAAACGATTGTAAAAAAAAGTTTGGAATTGGAGGAAAAATGGAAAAGATGTCGAACTATTTACTTAATCTTTTAGCAATTCGGAGGTTAAATTAATTTACAGTTAACTAGGTGTATTTATATGTGTAGTAAATATATTTAAAAGGAGTAAATGTTATGTCTCCAATAGGTGAGAAAGTTAAAGTAATATTAATAAATAATCCGTTAGGTTTAACTATAAAAGAAATTACAAATGAATTAAGAAAATCAGCTCCTTCGATAGTAGAAAATCAAGTTGAGAGAACACTGTATAGATATAAAAATTCCTTCCAAAAGAGCGAAGAGAATATATGGAGGTTAACCAGTATCATAGAAGAGGAGAAAAAAGCTCTCAAAGTATCGAAAATTCTCAAAAATGGAATACAACATCTTGGGATTGAAGAGTTATCAAATTATCACATCGGTAGAAAAGCTGATTTACGTGACAACCTTATTGAAGAGGTTCGTAAGGATATAATTGGACCAAGTGAAGAGCAAGAAATACTATTTGAAAGACCAAATGTGTATTATCTTGGCGCGATGTTATACCCGAGTAATAATGAAATTCAAATTTTGGACGGACATGAAATGGATAGAGAGGATGATAGTACAAGTCATGAAGATGAGCAAGTTGCAGAGGAAGCAACACAGGTCAATCGTTTTTACCCATCCTCACTTGGATTGACCTGCCATCTTTCAGAAATCTGTAAATCGGTAAAAGTTAATATTTCGTTTGGTATCTACAATGAAGAAAAAATAGAAAAGAAAAAGGGATACAAACGAACGAATGTTCAGAAACAGCTAATTATTCATACTGAGAACAAACAAGACGGTACCTTTATTGACGAGTATCAAATTCAATTAAAATGGATTATAAGAGACACTTCTCAAGGGCGATCTTTTAGTATTTTTTTAGTTAATAGATATGAAGCAAAAACAAATACCCCAGTAGAAGAAATTGTATTTCAACCAGTCCTATCAATAGAAGGTAATGAGAAAAATTATCCATTTGTACGAAGAGATACCCCGATTAACTCAGAACTTGATGATAATGATATTAAATCATTAAAATTATTATATCGTGATCGACCTGAATTTGCTGTAGGCCATGGGTGTGCAGTTGAATGGGAGAACTTCACTTTCCAAAAAGCAAAAAAAATCTCAACAACATTCCTACCTAGTTATGAAATACCTGCTGTTCAGCATTTGGAAATAAAAGAGTTAACAGGTCTTGAAATGAAGGTATTGGCTTATGTTGATGATCCTCATCAAATGAAACATTCACTTCTTCCACTGATTGAAAAATATGATAGTTGGATTGATGGACTTAAGGAAATAAAAATTGAAAAAGAATACGAAGCTCAACGAGAAATACATATCGAAACTTGTAAAATAGCAGCAAAAAGAATGAGAGAAGGGCTTGAAATTCTAACAACTAATTCAGATGCCTTTGAGGCATTTAAATTTGCAAATGAGATTATGCTTTATCAACGGTCTTATTCTCTATGGGCACAAGATTTCCGTAAAACTGGTGTACGAACTGAAGATCCAGAAATTAATGAAAAATTAGAAGGAAGATGGAGACCTTTCCAACTAGCATTTGTATTGTTAAACCTAAAAAGCATTGTTGATCCTACTTGTGAAGAACGTGACTGGGCTGATTTACTATGGTTCCCGACAGGTGGAGGTAAAACAGAAGCTTATCTTGGACTAGCTGCGTTTGTCTTAGCTTTAAGGAGATTACGAGGTAAAGAAAAAGGAATAGAAGGTTATGCGGGAACAACTATATTAATGAGATATACGTTACGGCTATTAACTATACAACAATTTCAAAGAGCAGCATCACTAATTTGTGCAGCAGAATACTTAAGAAGTAAAAATCCAGTGAAATGGGGAACAGAAGAATTTAGTATTGGTTTATGGGTTGGTGGAGGAACTACACCTAACTCACTGAGTGAAGCAAAAGAGACACTAAAGGACTTACAATCTGGAAAATCAATTTATGAGGCGAATCCAATCCAACTACATCATTGTCCTCGGTGTGGTGAAGCTTTAAAACCTGATAATTATTCAATTGAAAACGAAGTGTTTAGAATTTTATGTAGTAATAGTAGTTGCTATTTCTCAGCTCATCGTATCCCAACCTATACCGTCGATGAAGCGATTTATTATCGGTGCCCTTCCATTTTAATAGGTACTGTTGATAAGTTTGCTAGACTTCCTTGGAACGGTAATATTGCTACTCTTTTTGGTAAGGTAGATCGTTACTGTCAAAGACATGGATTTATAAGAGCTGGAGAAGACCATGCCATGTCACATAGTCCATCTGATTTATATGGAAAATCTGAGACTAAACCAATAGATCAATTACTTCCTCCAGAACTTATTATTCAAGATGAGCTTCATTTAATTTCTGGTCCATTAGGTTCAATGGTAGGTCTTTACGAGACAGCTATTGATTATCTGTCAATGCATGAATGGGAAGAAAATAATATTAGACCTAAAGTTGTTGCTTCAACGGCGACAATTCGCGGTGCTAGTCAACAAGTACAAGGTGTTTTTAATCGTGAAGTTTGCCAATTCCCTCCTTATGGAATTGATGCAGGTGATTCGTTTTTCTCAAAGGAAATTTCCACGGCCGTTAAACCGGGGAGGAAATATGTTGGCCTGTATTTACCTGGGACCTCAGGGAAATCTTCTACTGTTAGACTTTATTCGGCATTATTACAGAGTACATATCGAAATCAGGAGGAAGAGGTTGATCCGTACTGGACACTAGTAGGATATTTTAATAGTTTACGAGAATTAGGTGGAACGCTTCGACTAGTAGAAGATGATATCCCAGATCGTATTCGATATCTAGCGAAAAATAAAGAGGAAAAGTTATATCGAAAATATTTAAATACAGAGGAATTAACGAGTAGAATTCAAGCAACAGAAATACCTAATATATTAACAAAACTAGAGCAGCCTAATACCAATAAACGATCGGTGGATGTCTTATTATCTACAAATATGATTTCAGTAGGGGTTGATATTGATCGTCTTGGTTTAATGGTCGTGACTGGACAGCCAAAAGGGACATCTGAATATATTCAGGCAACGAGTCGGGTTGGACGTAAATATCCTGGTTTAGTTTTTACTATGTATAATTGGTCACGACCAAGAGATATTTCACACTTTGAACAGTTTACATCGTATCACTCAAAAATTTACACATATGTTGAAGCGACAAGTGTTACGCCATTCTCATATCGTTCTAGAGATAAGGCTTTGCCAGCTATTGTAATTGGTATGCTACGGCAATTAGATGAAACACTTTTTAAGAATAGTTATGCTGAATTTTTTAGTGGAGATAATGAGTATTTAGATGAAATAAAATCAGTAATTGTTCAACGTTGTCGTGATATTGAGAAAATTGATCATGGAAATATAGAAGAAGAGATTGAGAATATTATAAAATACTGGATGGGCAGAGTAGATGAACATCCTGAAAAATTAGAGTATTCTCAGTATCAATATTCAAAAAGTGATGTACCTGTTTTGATTAAAGGTATTAACCAAGAAATTAATCGTGCAATATTAGTTCCGGACTCCCTCCGTGATGTGGAAGCAGAAGTGAATATTTATTACTTAGATGAAGAGGAGGAATTACTTTCATGAAGTCTCCAGGAGGAGTAAGAGCTAGTCAATTAATTACAACATTTGGACCAGGATCAATTGTTGATTTTAGAAGTGATTCAGTCATGATTATGGGGCTAGATAAATGGAGCAATCGACCTGAAGATTATTATATTGTTCAAGAACCGAGGTTACAAACTCGACTTAATGTTTCATCATTTCGTCAACCACGTTCATTTGGAAATAGAGGAGGAATTCCTGCAATTTCATTTCCGAAATATAGAGTATGTAGTGAATGTAAAGCATTGAAGGCCGATTTTCAAAAAGATAAAAAAGGACAATATGTATGTTCATGTAAAGGAAAAGGTGTAGTTACTTACCCTGCCCGTTTTATATCATCTTGTACTAATGGACATATACAAGATTTTCCTTGGATTGAATGGTGTCATAAGGGGGAAGACGTGTGCTCCAATCCAAGCCTCCGTCTAATTACCAGAGGACAAAGCTCCTCATTAGACGACATCGTTGTACGGTGTAGTTGTGGCGCCCATAATCATTTAGGTGGTGCATTAAAAAAAGGTACTTTTTCAAAAATTAATGTTGAGTGTAAAGGACATAGTCCTTGGTTAGGGACATCTGGAGGATGTGATCGTAAAGCAAGGGGGTTACAACGCGGGGCATCCAATGTTTATTTTTCATCAACCATTAGTGCTTTATCTATTCCTCCTTGGACTGATGATATACAGCAGTTGGTAAGTAGTCAGTGGAATAGAATTCTTAGTAACATTAACCGGCGAGGATTAGAAAACGTTGAATTGATTTTAGATGTATTATTCCCCGAGGCAAACGAACAAGAACTTAAAAAAATCTTTCAAGCTATTATCGACCAATACCGAATGTCACAAAAAGGCACAGACATACATTATGAAGAATGGAAAGCATTTCAGGACACCAAGAAAGTAACAAAGCATTTTCATATTGAGGAAGAAGAAGTTCATTCTGCTATTTCAAAATTTGTAGAACGGATTGTACTTGCTCACCGGTTACGAGAAGTTAGGGTTTTAAGAGGTTTTACGCGAATTGATTATCCTGATCCATACGATCCATCGGAGGTGGGTTATTCAAAACTCTCGAATACTGATAAAGATTGGCTTCCAGCCGTAGAAGTGTTAGGCGAAGGAATTTTTATTCATTTAAATGAAAACTCATTAAAGGAATGGGAGGAAAAAGTTAATGAACATGGTAGATATAAATCATTGTTGAAAAGGTACCAAGACTGGAGGCTAGAAAAAGGCTGGGAGGAGGATGATAAATTTTCAACCCGATTTATTCTTTTACATTCTTTGTCCCATGCATTAATTCAAGAATTATCACTTTCAAGTGGATATTCATCCAATTCAATACGAGAAAAAATTTACGCAAGTCCAGATATGTGTGGCATTCTACTGTATACTGCGTCTGCAGATTCTGACGGTTCACTTGGTGGAATTATCCAACAGGGAAGAAAAGATCAGTTTAATAAATTATTACATCAAACTATTAATCGAGCAAAAATTTGTTCGTCAGATCCATTATGTAGTGAAAGTGAAAATTTAGTAGAGAATAGTTTAAACCTTGCTGCTTGCCATGCTTGTCAGTTGGTTGCTGAAACATCATGTGAGTGGTCTAACCGATTGTTAGATCGTCTATCTTTATTCCAGTCAGAAGAAAATGAAATAGGATTTTTTGATTTGTAAAAAGTAGTAGGAGTGAGAATGATGAATGTCCGTCAAAAATCAGGCCCTGTTTACAGTAATGTTAGTTTAATAAAACGTGCCCTTTTCCAAAGCCCAAAAGGGAAACTACCCTTCCATGAAATACTGGTTTTTGTTAATAATAATTGGACAAGTGGACATTCTAACTCTCTTCCTATTGATCAATTAGTAGGTATGGCACTAAATGCACCTAGGTCTTTTTTTGAGGAAGATGAAAATGGCTTGTGGGGAGTTAAATACAATATTGATCAACGTTTAGATGAAATATATCAAATTGCTCATCAATTAAAGCAACCATTTTTAGTAGAAGATTTTATTAAAAAATTCTCGTATAATATCAAAGCTAATGAGCTTGTTCAAGGTCTACATAGTGATATTAGATTTACTGATGTAGGAAGTTACTGGCTGCTTTTGGAATGGGAATTAATAAACGACCTTGTTTTTGAATATATGCAAAAGATAAGACTATCGACAGCAAATCAGAATGAGATTGTCTCCGTTGTACGGTTAGAGTATCAGCTGGATGAGTATAATACTATCTTTGCTCCACATATTGATACCCGATTTATTGTCAAAAAGAACCATATTCAGATCGAACTGGAAGAAGAAAATGAGGAAAATTTTGAAATTATTATTCCAGTTGAAGTAAAGGAAGAAGTAGCTAGATCAAGTGTAATAATTTTTCAACAAATTAGAAATTCAAATGATGAAGTTAGAACGAGGGGTATTATTCCTGGAATTTTTAATATTAAGGCCAATAATCCAGCATTTAAGATTTATTATGCAGCAGTCGAGGAGTTTTTGGCTTTACATAATGAGTTTATCTGTATTGCAAAAGGACGGTGGATATTTGATCAAGCCGCACCAGCACTTGATATTGAAAGCACAATTTACCCAACTTATTCGGTAAAGAACTCTGTTCCTACCATTAATAATCTTGATTTACTTATGGCACAAAGTGAACAGGAAAATTATATACAAGGGACTTCAATATTAGTAGGAGATATTGATACATCAAAAGAAACAGAGACTTCGATTAATTCAACCGATAAGAGTAATAATCTAATAGGATATTCTATCATTTCCTATTTTGAGAGAATTAAAGGCTATTTACAAATACCGTTTGAAATCAGTTATTTTTTTAAAGCTAAAGAAACAAATAAAGGGAAAATTGAAATCATTATTGATGGTTTTACCTATGACTGTTGGTGGGGAAAAAAAGATAATCGCTTTTATTTTTATGGAAATGGTATTTATGACTTTTTCTCAGATTACTTGATTGAGCCAGGACATAGATTAAGAATTGAGCTAAAAGAAAACCAAGTAAAAGTTGATGGAGTAGGAATTGACGAACGTTATGCATCTGAGCAAGCCAGATATTTAGATATTGGGAGATTAGTAGAAGAAAGTAGGAAAGTTAATAAGTCAATTTTTACCCTCATTTGTGAAATATTATCTACATACCCTTCTGGAATGCACTGGACAATGTTAGTCGACAAAGTATCTAAAGTACGAACAACCACCAAAAATACTGTCTACAACCTCTTAAGTAAAAATGAATGTTTCCAACCAGTCGTTGATAAAAAGGGTTATTGGAAATTAAACATTCTAAAGCTATCTAGATTTTATGTTGATGAGGAAGATAAACAAGTAGAAGTTATCGAAGAAGAGTGGAATGAAAGAGAAGAAGAAGCTGTTCCTATAGATGCAAAAAAATTTTTTACTGAAAATCCTGATAACTCTAATGAAACAACAAAAGATCAATCAAAATTAATTGAAATGAACTTTGATGAATATGATACTGAAGATTATGAATTACCTAGCCTTTGGTCAATTTTTTACAAATGGTCAAAAGAACAGAAAAATGTACGGTTTCAAAATGTAGCAGAAGAGAGTAAAAATAAAGAAGAATTAATTGAAAATATTACAAATGCTTATTCTGAAATGCTTTGTAATGTCGCTAAATCAAGAGCAACATATTCCATTGATAGAATGGATTTAGTTCAAGAGGGTTTTTTTGGATTGCTAAAAGCGATAAAAAAATTTGATGGCTCTCATTCATTTGCACATTATTCTAAAAGGTGGGTTCTTAGTAAAGTTCTTAGATATATTGATGACCAGCAAAATCTTATTAGGCAGCCTGCGCATATGGTTGAAAAAATTAGAGGTTGGGAGAAACTGGTTAATGATACTTTGTTACTAAAAGGACGTTTTCCTACAAAAGAAGAATGTCTGGATGCTGGGTTAGGTAATGGTATTGAACTTAATGCTTTTTTAAGACGACAAGACTACGTGACATTTGAACAATTTTCAATGTACTTAAGAAAGCAGAAGAACAAATGGGAACAAATTGATAATCAACTGTTAATTCCTTGGTATGCTGCTGAATTAATAGATGAAAAAACATTCAAATATTATTATGATAATAATATAAAACTGAAATATCAACGATCTTATTTGGATTTTGAAGAAGACTCAGATTTGTTATGGGGAAGTTTATTAGAGTTTAGCTATGATCAAAAGGACCTTCGATTAGAATTAGAGAAGTTATTAAATCAGTTGGATAATCGTGAACGTGAAATGGTGATGATGAAATACGGTTTTATGGACGATATTGAACATACACTTGAGGAAATAGGGAGAAAATATAACCTTACTCGGGAAAGAGTAAGACAAATTATAAAAAACGCACTAGCAATTTTACTTAAATCAGCAATAAAAAATGATCTAGCTACCTATTTAGAGGATTAAAATAAAAGAGAAGGATAAACCTAGATCCAAGGTTTATTCCTTCCCTTGTTTAATTCAATACTTCTAATTTATTTCTTTCACTTTGAAGGTATGGTTCTATTACCGATACCATGTTTTTTGCTATCAACTCTACAACTGGAACGGTTACAGAGTTACCAAATTGTCTATATGCTTGTGTATCAGATACAGGGATGATGAATTCTTTTGGAAAACCTTGTAATCTAGCGCATTCTTTAGGAGTCAATTTCCTAGGGTTATTTCCTTTTTGTTCTATAAGGATCTCACTGCCATCTTTATAGTATCTAGCACTAATGGTATTCGTATACGGACTATCAGCATTAAAAAGTGAAAATCCAAACCCATTACCTTTCTTTTTGTGTTCTTCTTTTCTTCTAAGGTGACCTTGATAAAGTCTATCTGATATAGTGTATTTTTCGTTAACTTTTTCTTCTAGAATTGAACCTACTCGCGTTTGTATATTAGTAGGTTTTGGAAATTGGAATGGAATTTCTGGCCCATTAATGGAGTTATGAAATCCCACAATGAAAATACGTTCTCGATTTTGGGGAACACCGAAGTCTGCTGCTCTTAGCACTTTGATATGAAGAGTATAACCTAATTCATCTAGTACTTGTTTAATTTTTTCTAATGTTTGTCCTTTATTATGACCGCGTAACTGTTTTACGTTTTCTAGTAAAAAAGCTTTCGGTCGCTTAGTTTCTAATATTTTTGCAATATGGAAAAATAATGTGCCCCGTGTATCCTCAAAGCCTTTTCTTAACCCAGCTTGGGAAAATGGTTGACACGGAAATCCTGCTAAAAGAATATCGTGTTCCGGGATAGAGTTTACATCGATTAAGGTAATATCTCCTTCAGGAACTTCTCCAAAGTTGGCTCGGTATGTTTTACATGCAAATTTATCCCATTCAGATGCGAAAACAGATTTACCTCCTTGATTTTGAAATGCTAGTCTTATTCCACCAATTCCAGCGAATAGATCTATCATTTTAAATTTAGGGTTTTCAGGAGCTGGGAAGGGTGGTTCTTCAGGGAAATTAAGAATGGCTTGAAGTTCAATTGGTGAAGGTTCAGTCTCTTCATTTTCCCACCTACGTATTGTACGATCACCGTTTTTACCCATGCCTAGTGCATCAGCAAATTCCTTTTGAGTCATATTTAATCTTTCTCGCTTTGATTTTATTTGTAAAGATATTTTCATTCTAGCACCCCATATGTGTATTTTTGAGGTTTGATTGTCCTCTTATTGACACAACAATACCAAACATCTATTCGTCTGTCAATCATGCTAATATATAGATATAATGGAAGGAATAGTATATTAGTAGTTTAATCTGTCTACTATATATGTAAATATAACTATATATGTTCTGGAGGTTATTATGATTCTTAGAGACTTAAATGAATTAGCGAATAGCTCAAAAGAGAATTATCGAACTCAATTTATAAATGAGGATTTTAAGCTTACTAGAGATTTTAAAGAATTATTTGCTAGTGTTTTAGAAAGTAGAAATGCAGAAATACGGTATTTAGATCATTCGGCAGAGATTAGTATTAGTTCTGGAAATAAAATCTTTTGTCCTAATCAATGGTTTTACATTTCAACATTTGTAGTTGATTATACTATGGAGCTTATTAAATATAAGGAAAAATTAGAGCATATTTCACAGATAGATAATTATTCAATAACAGGATTCTGGGATAAAATTAAGTCCCTTAAAGGTAAAGATATTGATCAACAATTCCCTGAAATTAAAGAGGTAATTTATAATTTTTTCGAAGAAGAAAAACAAAGTGCAGAATATCTATGTAGATTTATTACAGATTATGAGTGGTGGTACGGTAGCAAAACAGTCGATAGAACAGACTTTCATGTATCACCTATACTTCACCTCCTAGGTCTTGTAAATGTGAGTCAATCCTATGTCGCTAACATTGTGTTTTATATGGCATCTAATGATCAATTATTAGAAAGTGCGTTAAGTTTACAAGAACAAGAGTTTCGTCATAACACAAATACTGCTGGTGAAAATCTAATTGTGTATGGAGCACCTGGAACTGGAAAAAGTAGATACTTGGAAGATAATTTTTCTAATACAACACGAGTAGTGTTCCATTCAGAGTATTCTTATTTTGACTTTGTAGGCAGTTATAAACCAGTCCCATTGTACAAACCGATCTCCTTAAACATGGGAGTTGCTGAACCTATGCAACTTTATAGAATAAATGGAGATGAATTTCAACGAGGAGAGCCGGTCATTGACTATCAATATGTTGCTGGTCCATTTATAAATGTATTAATAAAAGCAGTTCTAAATCCAGAAAGTAAGTACACTTTACTTATTGAAGAAGTTAATAGGGCGAATGCACCAAGTGTTTTTGGAGATATATTTCAATTGTTAGATCGGAAAAGCGATGGAAGAAGTCAATATAAGATAAGCCCAAATGAGGATCTAAAAAATTATTTAAGTTCTATTCAAAACGTTAGGTCTATTTTTGAAGAAGGGTTATTTATCCCCCGAAATATGAATATTGTTGCAACAATGAATAGTGCTGATCAAGGTGTGTACGTACTTGATTCAGCTTTTAAAAGGCGTTGGAAGTTTAAATACATGGCAATAAAGGAAAGTGGCTTTTCCCATGAAAATAGTTTAGTGAGATATGCTGGTGTGGATTATAAATGGAGAATATTATTAACTGCTATAAACAACAAGCTTAAAAACTTAGATGTAAATGAAGACCGTCTTATAGGACCATACTTTATTAGCCCAGAAGAGATTGGAGATACTAGTAGTTTTGCTTCAAAGCTGTTGATATATCTTTGGGACGATGTTGCAAGGTATAAGAGAACAGAATTATTTAGTGAAGGTATTAGAACTTACTCAGAACTAGTTTCAGCTTATTATAATAATTTAGATGTATTAGATATTATGAGTGATTTAGAAGAATTATTAGAACAAGAAGTGGAAGCACTAGAGGAAGAAGTAGAATTAATACAGGAAGATATAGGTGAAGAATGAAAAATCGGTAACCATGGTGGGATGAGTTAATGGAACTAAAACCAGTATTGAATACCTTCGTTGAATTTAAAGAGTATAAAAATATTTTTCCAAGTGAATTTGTCAATCAGATGTTAAATAGAGAGATATGTAGTTTAGTAGGAAATAAGATTAAGTTTAAAGTAACGGGACTATTAATTTATAACAATACATTTATTATTATTTTTCCTAAAAGTTATAAAATTCCCAAGGTGGAGGAAGATCTAAAAGAAAACATTCAAATACTGTTATCGGTGTTAATCAAGTACAAAAATAGTGCCCATTTATCTCTAGAGGAAGTAAACTTATTAGGTGGAAATAATGGAGGTAATACTGAGAGTATTATTACAGCTTACAGTCTAATCAATGATTATATAAATAACGGTTTACTCATGAAGGAAATGAGAATAATTTCTGAAAAATATAATGGAAATACAAATTGGTCAGCAACAATTAACAAGAAAAATCCACTCTTTACTGGAAAGTCTGTTATTTATACAGAGACTGTTTCAAGAAAGACGGTTAGGGATCGGCAGAATTTACTAATTAAACTACACGAGTATTGTGTCTATAAAAGTGTTGAGAAGTATGGTTGGTTACTTGGAATACCCTTAGAATTAGCAAAAATTGAGATGCCTTGTGATATTAGATATGCTCTGAACTTTCTACAAATGGAGTTAAATAGTACTTTTGTAGAGAGAGAGCTAATTGTTATTCAATTGATTAAAGACTTTTTATCAGGGATTGAGCTTATAAACAATGAAGCAAAACTTGAAGTACTGGCTACACCATATTTTTATTTAGTTTGGGAAGCTATTTGTAGTCAAATATTTAAAAATCAGTATAAGAAGTTAAGACAGACAATTCCAAGACTTAAATGGGAAATTAAAAGTAATGCTGCTGTGAAACCGCAACGGCCAGATATAATGTTTTTAAATAAACAGAAAATGTATGTCTTGGATGCTAAGTATTATAATACTGATATGAATTTACCTGGATGGCACGATGTTGTAAAACAATTGTTTTATGCTTCAACAATTTTTAATCATATTAAATCAGAAAATTTCAAGCCAAACGACCCCATAATAAAGAAACAAACGAAGTGTATTAAAAAGGTAGAAAATGCCTTTTTATTTCCGACAAGTGATGAAGTGGCTATAAAATATACAGGGAAAGTAAATATTGAGAATAACGATGAGTTTGATAGTATAAAGGCGTATAAAATTAATACATTATTGGCAATGAAATGTTATATTCGTAAAGTAGAATATAATTTTGTTAAGACACTTATTGATGATCTTGATTATAGAGAAGAAAATGTTACGTTAAGTTAAATTTTGTTTCACGACCAGTAGTGTCGGAATGCTGGTCTTTTTAATTCACTAAACAGGAAGCTAGGGGACGAAGAAAGTGATCCGACCGTGTACCTTCTCCGAGACCCCGTTCAAAGAAACTCCCGGAGTTTGGAAGCCGGTTATATGACAGAATACTAGTTCTAGAGAGCACTAAAGATATAGAAAGAGTTTTTGTTAATTGGATTGAGGACCAAGTGAGTGAGTATGCTTATACATGTTTTAAATTTGATAGGAAAATAATTGTTAAAATGCTGATCAATTCCTTATTAGCAATAGAAGTGGAATTGAGATAGGTTATTTATATAGCTCAAAAATGGAAGGAATAGGGTGATGGGATGAAAGGGATGTTTAAGGAATTTTATAGTTTAGAGGATAATGACTTTAAGAAGTTATGGGAAGATTGTATTTTTGTTTTTGATGCAAATGTATTATTAAATTTATATCGTTATACTGATGAAACCCGTGATGTACTCTTAAAAATTATAAATAAGTTAGAAAGTAGAGTATGGATCCCATATCAAGTAGGTCTTGAATATCACTTTAATCGTTTGACAGTAATTCAAGACCAGGTAGATTCCTATAATTCGATTAAGAATAAATTAGAAGACAAAAAAAGTAATCTTTCTAAGGAGTTAAATGAGGAATTAAAGGAGTATAAAAAAAGACACCCTAAAATTAACATAAGTAAAATGATAGAAGAATTTGAAAAAAACATTGATGACATTATTGAGGGAATTAATGAAGCGAAGAAAGAACACCCGGATTACCAAACGGAAGATGTAATTTTGAGTGAGATTACAAAGACCTTTAATGGTAAAGTAGGTTCACCCTTTACACAGGATAGATTAAACGAGTTATACAAGGATGGAGATAATAGGTACAAAAGTAAAATTCCACCGGGATATGAAGACCTAAAAGATAAGAAAGGAAAGAGAAAATTCTTTAATAATTTAGTATTTCATGATGAATATGGTGATCTTGTGATTTGGCGAGAAATGATAGATAAATCATCTTCTGATAAAAAGCCAATAATATTTATTACGGATGATGAAAAGGAAGATTGGTGGAACATAGTAAAAAAGAGAATAACAATTGGTCCTCGAATAGAGTTGATTAACGAATTTAAGAACGACACTAATGGACAACAGTTTTATATGTATAAAACATATAAGTTTATGGAATATGCTGAAACCTTTTTAAATAATAAGGTTAATGAGAAAGCTATTAAGGAAGTAAAAGATGTAGGTGAATCTCAGCTAAGCAAAAAGAAACAACTAGATGTTGATAAATTAAATATCGAGTATCTAACTGATGAAGAGTATATGACATTTGATGATATGGTTAGTAAGTCCGAGGAAGAACCGGATTTATACAAAGCAAAAGCAATGCAAAAAAGAGCAAATGAATATGCAAAGTCCTGTATAAGCTCCAATGTAAAAAGGACTAGAGAGCAAAAGGAGTTTATTTCGGGGCAACTAGGAGGTATACTAAGTGGTTTGCCACCAGTACAGAGGAGTTGGGTAATAGAAAAACTAAATAAATACAATTTAATATTAACTGATACTGAAACTACAGAAATTCTAGAAAACTTAAGAAGTTTCGCTTTGGATTTAAGTGCTGATATGGGTTACTGATAAAGGTAACTACATGTATATTGGCGGGACTGTTATGTACCAATTTGGTACATTATCGCATGCACTTTAAACAACAGACTAAAACGATGCTTTTTCTTAAAGCCCTATTTAATAAGGTTTTTTACATATAAATCACCAGTTTTTTCATGTCTAATATATGTTTCTAAGAACGTAAGTAGTACGTCAACTCGCAACGCGTGGTTTATAACATTAACTTTCGTGCCGATTTGATGCCGAAATGAATTTATTGTGTATTTAAAATTATTGTTAAATAAACAGTTGAACCTTAATATAAGTTATTTTTTATAAATCATTATAAGCTGTTTTACGCGAAATTAATCAAGTTCGAACTGAAATGTATTGAATAGGGTTGTGAATTAACACTTCAATTCAAGGATAGATATTGGAAGTTACCACAATGTTAAATTTAACATAAATTTAACGCAATCCGATAAAAAGCCGTAAAAAGTAGGTAAAGATGTTACATTAAATTAATTAAAGACCCACTACTATCGCCATTTTGTAAATAGATGTTAAAGATATTACAAATTAGAACGTAATGGGGGGCATGATTTAAGTTTATCTCCAATAGTAGAGAAAACTTTAACATCAAAACAATTTGTGTAGGCGAACACCGTTCATCTTTTAAGGTGTCAATATTACTTATTCCAGTCAGGTGGAGTACAGACACAAGAAGTAGGTAAAATTGACCGCTTAATCACAAAAAAATTCACTACACAAATTTTACACATAGCTTCGATAAACCCTTATTAAATAAGGATTTTAAAGGCTGTCTCTATGCCGACCACCAATATAGAATAGTAACTCAGAGTGCCTTATTATCGAAAGGCACTCTAAATTTTTCAATTAAACCAAAAGACGAGATTATATCAAGCATCGATGGAGGTAGTTCTTTCCACCTTTTACTTCACCGATAAACTAGTTTTGTTGTAAATTTGCATATATTTACTTACTTACTTTTATCTCCCTAATTTTTAATGTCCATCAGGAGTAAGTTTGTACTCGTTTTAATAAATCTAAGTGATCGAAAAGAGATAATTGCATTATCTCAAAGGAAAAAATCCCCTTTTAGAAGAGAAAGGACGGTTCTAAACCTTTAAGAAATGCTTGAAAGATAATGTACTCATCTCCAATACGCTATCCCTCCAACCACAACCCCCACTTTGTATCCTCAGCAACCACCCTCCTCTTCTCCACCGTAAGCAAATTCGCCACCGTCCCATAGAAATAAGGCACAAAACCTGTTTGAATCCGCTTTTGCTTATACCGATAAACGGTTTGTTTGAAGGCATGGACAATGGTTGGCAGCATCGAATCGATTGACGTGGTCGTTGGGAAATTAGCCGATCTGTAGGCGATTTGGGCTCGATCCCATAGACCGCAAATGTCCTTAGCTCGATTAAAGAATGGTTTGATCGCTTTGACAAATGGTGCAGGAATATGATCAGGAACGAACGAATAGTCCAAATCGCTTATGTTGATTTGATCGATCGTTTTGACCTGTTCCTGACGAAGATCTTTATCTTTTAATGTTTTTGTTTCAACTAAATGAGTTTCCGGCTGAATTTTGTGCTCATCAGCCGTTGGTGTTTGTGGTTTTTTGTCGTTTTTACGCGACGTCAATTGTTCGTGGTTGGGCGTGTCAAAGCGGTTAAAAATATAGACGTTGTGTGAATAGCCGCCCGTTTCGCGTACGGTATGGAGGATCGAGATGATGCCCAAAGTTTTGGCTTTTCTAAGCATTCGTTCAAACGTAGAGCGAGAAATACCACCCTTAATATCTTGACACGCTTGTACCAATTTACAAATACGTGCGTTACAAACTCCCAGTACTTTTACACTAAAACGAGTGAGAACATCAAAGGCAATTCGTTCACCTTTCGTCAAATGGTGTCCGTGGATGTCCAGTGCCATTTTGTTAGATTCGTTAAATTCCTCTAGTGTTGAAAACTGACTATATGATCTGTATTGCTCAATTCGACCTGACTTCATTTTAAAATCCCCCTCGTCGTATCGTTCCGTCAATACGTATATACAGAGAAGGAGGGGAAAATGGTGAGTCAGTTTGTAAATTTTTTGTAAAGTTTGGTTCTGAGGTTTGGTTGGTTTTCTTTTTCGGAAAGGTTTGCGTTCTAATTAACTTGATTTTTTTATTCATGGGCTGGATCGAATGAAAAGACTGGCTGATAGTAATTGTGTCGTTGTGGCTGGATTTCACGGGGAGGCCTCCTTATTGTTTTGGGGATAGTAGTTAGTAGATAGTAGTTAGTAATTAGTTTGATAGATAGGTGATAGGTGTTAAGGATGAGATGGGTCGTACTGGGGCTAGTCGGTTACTCTAGTTGTGGATCGGGTACGGAGTGAAGCGGGTGATGCAGTAGGATGTGCGTTGCAGCTGCCGTTCCATCGTGTGGTAGGACACTTGCAGGAGCAGTTCTCTCTCGTCCTTGAAGATGATATATGTATGAGTTGGGATTTCGGGATGACGACGGATGGCTTGAATGTGATGATAGAAGAGCCAGTGGCATTCGTGAAGTTTCGGTGAGTGCGTCGGGAAGGCGTACACTTGCTCCTGTGGGACTACTGGAATGGGAGCTTTTGAAGTAATACCTGTTTTATGCGTAACCGCAGCTCGCCTTCCATCAAAATCGGCACCGCCTTCTAAACAAGCGGCTTTCATCAGTTGAAGCGGTGTCTTTTTGACATGAAAGCGTTGTCCGTTGTTTTCCCAGACGGTGGTGTGATAGTCGGTGTGATAGGCAGGGAGGAGGGCAGAGGTGTTTTTGTTAATTTTGTAATGATTGAGGATAATGTTAGTCATTTTTGGATGGCTCCTTTTTCGGGGTTTTGTTTAAGGGGATATTGACTTGTAAAAATCAGTTTGCGATGAACGGCATGTTGAATTATAGAAAAAGTATTCTTTTATAGAAAAATGAATTATACAAAAGAGAGGGAGTAGGAGATCCTCGCTACTCCACATGGTTCATTTTTTCAAATCTTCTCTTATTCTTATATCTACTTCATTGAGAATAGCACTAGGTGAAGTATTGAGTGCTCTTGCTAGATTATAGAGTACATCTATAGTTACGTTTCTTTTACCGCCTTCAATATCAATGATGTATCGTATCGAAAGGCCGGCCTCTTCAGCTAATTTCTGTTGTGTCATCCTGTTTGTTTCTCTTATTAATTTAATCACTTTTCCAAACGTGTTATACAGAATAGGATTTTTATTCAAGTGAAAGCTCCTTTTTAAACAAATTATTGAATTTGTTTAAATGGAGCGGAATGAACGATAGTGCATGTAGAGGAAGAAAATGTAAAAAATTCAAAATTAGATCAAAAGTATCGAATTTATTTTCTTTTATTATTATGCAACGATGCTGTTTGGAATGGAATGAACGATCGTTCATGTTTGGTTAAGAAATTGTAAATTTTACGAAAATATGTGAATGATGTATTACAAGCTAGAAGCGGGGCCTGTCCCCCGCTACGTAATACTTTACTCTAGTGGGGGACAAGCCCCCGAATTATTAAGAATCTCATCAATGCTTACCTCAAATATTCTAGCTAGATCAGGTAGTTTTGAAATATCCGGCATCGTTTCACCTCGCTCCCAATAGCCTGATAACTAACGCCTAACTGATCTGCTAACCCCATCTGTGTAACTTTCTTTGACTTTCTATGTTGAGCAATCTGTCTACCAATTTTTTTCATATCAAACAATAGCGCAATAAGGAAAAGAAGCCGCCGTTATCACAGCTCCGACTCTTTCGTTCAAGCTTCCCGTTTGTATCTAAATGTTACTCAAAAAATCTATCTGCTTTCTGTTCTTCGAAAAAATAAGTTGACTATTAATATTTTCCTTTGTACAATAAAGTTGCATTAAGGAAAAATAATTAGGTGGAGGAAAGGATGAACTATTCATGTTTAATGTAATTCGTTTGAAAAGGCTATGTTTCTTATTTATTCTTGGATTATTATCTGTAGCTTTAATTGGGTGTGGCAGTGAACCTACTACGAAAATGGAAGGAAAGAAAGAAACAAGAATTATTCATATGACTGCTATTGAGCCAAAAGGGGGAACAAATAGCATTCCCTTCCCTGACACACCGCTCCCAGAAGGTGGAGGCTATATTTTAAAGGAGCCTGATGAAGATGGACGTTGGGAAGCTGCTACATATCGCTGGGAACCAGGGTTAGTTGTTGCTTATGAAGGAGAGCAGGTGGAACTTCATATCTTTGGTGTAAACGGAAACCATCATCATTCTACTCTTACAGGCTATGATATTGATTTTGTTGTAAATCGAGGAGAGCTTACAATAGTTGAATTTGAAGCAGATAAACCTGGTATTTTTGATATTATATGTCATGATCATCTTCCATCAATGCAGACGCAACTTCTAGTACTACCAAAACCGTAAAATTGGACATAAAAAATCCACGTATTATTTATTCTAAATAGTATGTGGATTTTTTCTCTAAGTTTTGATATTCAACTAACATTTTACAAATTTCAATTATATTTTAACATAAATATCCAACTAAAAACTCTTCCAAATCTCACTTTTATTAGTTGCGCAGTATCGGTCTACTTCGCAGTAAATAATGAGTGTTTTTCTTTGCCACAATACTGCCAGTTACATTAAGTACACTCCACGATAACTGAATTAAAACTAATTAATGTTTGGATACATTTTATACTACTCTTACCCTTAAAAAGCATAAAGTTCCCAACATAAGGATAAAGTTGTAAAATGGAGTAATAGATGTAACTGTGAGGTGCTTGAATGTGACACAAAAAGGAACGGAACAGAAAGCAAAGAACTTCTTTGAATACTTACTGGCGTTAAATAGTTTAGTAGGAAAAGTAACAAGGGACTATAGAGAGTTTGAAAAGAATTGGCTAACGGCTGAATTTAAAAGTCTGCCTGGTTGTTATTTATTTGATCAATGCCAGGATGAGGATACGTTTCTTGAAATTCATCGTCCTGAAATTACGCGAGATGACGAAACGCCTCCACAGCCGGATCCGATATTTAGCGGCTGGATCGACTTTGATGTTCGTAATGAACGGAGAAGTGTAACTCGGTTAAATGAGAAAACGGTACTGGATGACGATGAGAATGAAATCACGATCGATTTTTCCGAAGACCCAAAAAGGGTCACGGCTTTTGAAAGTTGGGAAAATGAATGGAATAGTTGGGCCGAACGATTACGGGAAAAGAAAAAAGTGAATGATCTCTATGTTCAGTACTTTGATCTCATTCAGCAATTAGAAAAAGAAGGCGAAACGTTAGAATTTATCTTCGCTAGGGGGCTCTTTTGTTGGCAGCATCCAGATGAAAAGGTGGGAACGATCCGATACCCTTTACTAACAACAAAATTGGAGTTAGAGCTGGATGCAGAAAAAGGAATTATTTCTATTAAACAAGTACAAGTCGCTACCAATGTTGAACGTGAAATGTTCTCTGGTGTCCGGATCAATAACATAGAAAAAATAAATGAGTTAAATGAAAGTATTCAAACCACCTCGATTTTGGATAAACTTGATACTTTTTTTACTCAGTACATACACTTGTTTGACCCGAACGGAAAATTTATTGAGGATCACTCTAAAATAGAAGTAAATGAACATCCCGCAATTTACGATGAAAGCTTCTTCTCATTAAGAAGAAAAAGTGTTCGAGTTTTACGGGATGATTTAGAAAAAATCATTAATGGAATTGTAGAGGGTGACCTTGAGGTGACTCCAGCGCTCCAAGCCATTGTCGGTGAACAGTCGGAAGCAGAGGAGGAGGAACCTTCTGAAGTAAAGAATGACAGGCTAGAATTCTCAGCAAATGATCTGTATTTTCCGCTGGAGTCTAATGAGCAGCAAAAGGAAATTGTCAATCGAATTGAGCACAATTATGGGGTATCGGTCCAGGGACCACCAGGAACGGGGAAAACCCATACGATCGCTAATTTAGTGTCGCATTTTCTTGCTCAAGGTAAAAAGATCTTAATTACGAGCCAGAAAGAGAGTCCATTAAAAGTCCTAAAATCAAAAATTCCAAAAGATATTAGGGACTTATGTGTGCCTGTTTTAGGTGGGGGTCGAGAATCACTTCAAGAAATTGAGCAATCGATACGCTCTTTAAGTGAAAAGTTAGGAGAACTAGATGTTCATAAGCTAGAGGCTGAAATGACTAGAAATAAAGACCTGCTTGACCAAAGTAAGCGAAATGAAGCTCGTTTGAAAAATGACTTGCAGACCTACGCCGAGAAAGAAGGAACACCTCTAGAATATAAAGGTGAGAAACTTTTCAAATATGATGTAGCAAAGCGCTTGGCTGAATCGCCGATTAGTTATGCGTGGTTACACGATGAGGTAGAAATGAATTTGAGTTTCCCCATTTCATGTCCTGAATTTAAAGAGTTATGGGACTTAAAAGGAAAACTGCAAAAAGAGGACTTAGCCTTAGTTAAAGAAAATCTACCAAAAATGGAAAAGGATATTCGCAACGCTACTTCTTTCACAGATTTAATTAGAACAGGAAAAGAGCTTGAGAAATCGGTTGAACAAACAAAACAAATTCAACAGAAATACAACGTTCCTCTTGAAGAAGAAGTCATTAAAAGCTTACTAACCCATGTTCAAGGAGTCTATCAAAATGCTGGTATTCTCTCCAATAGCGAGTACAAATTAATTTTAGATGATTGCATGGCCGGTGGTAAAAGAGAGGAACGCTGGAGAACATTACTTTCTGAGTTAAAGGCGATAAATGAAGAGTTGTTTGAGCTCTATCATTCACTCGTTACCCATAGAATAAATCTTCCTAATAAAGGACGACAAGAACTGGCAGAAGATTTTACAATTGCAAAAGAGCGATTACAGTCAGGGAAGAAACCAAATGCACTCTTTTTTATGTTCAAAGGAAAGCGTACCAAATATTTATTTGAAACGAGTATTCTTAATGGTGAGTCGATCCGTACGGTTGAGGACATTGAACGGCTGGAACAGTTTTTAAGTTACCAACAAAAACGAGATGAGGCAGCAAGAGTTTTTAATGGAAATATGACGGACGTTCAAATGGAGACGATTAACCTTGAAGATGAAAGATTCCCGCACGCCCTAGATCAAAAAATTCAACAGTTAGATGTCTTACTAAAAGTAGTAGATGCTATAGAATCCTTTAAAGAGGAAATCAAACCATATACAATGTCTCAACTTGATGTATTCTCAGTTGAAACGTATAAGCAGTTAGTTGGTGAGTTAGAAGTCGTTTTACAATATGTAGAATATGAGAAGTGGCTAAAGCAGTTAAATGAAGAAGTAGCACAGCTTACAAAGGCAGAAAATCAAGAAGATGCTCATCCGATATGGAAGGATTTTATTACGGCGTATAAGACAAAGGATGATGTCTTTTGGAAAGAACGATTAGAAAAACTTGGCCATTTAGAAATACTGCAAATGGATGTCAAACGGTTCTATGAGATTTTACATGTCCTAGCAAGTCCATTACCTTTAACAGGACAATCGATTGAAATGTCAGTAGGGCAAACCATTCCTTTTCCTGATGATTACGAAGAAGCTTTTGAATTGAAGAAACTTCATACTTGGTTGGATGAAACGAAAGACATGAATGTCGGCCTAATTAAAAATCAAATCGAAGAAGAACATAAAGAACAGAAGAGACTGATTCAAGACATAGTAAGTCAATCGACTTGGAAAAACCAAATTGAACGAATAACAGAAAGTGAGAAACGTTCACTTTCAGCTTGGAAAACATATATTAAACGATTTGGAAAAGGAACAGGGAAATACGCTCATCAACATCTAAAAGATGCGCGCAATGAGATGAAAACAGCCCAATCGGCTATTCCTGTTTGGATCATGCCTGTTAACCAAGTGTTAGAAAACTTCCCTGTCACCAATGACAAATTTGATATCATCATCTTTGATGAAAGCAGTCAATGTGATCTATTTTCGATTAACGTTTTGATGCGCGGTAAAAAAGTAATTGTTGTAGGGGATGATGAACAAATCAGTCCTACAGATATCGGGACAAAGTTAGATGATGTCCATGAATTGGTCAGAAGGTATCTTAATGGGATTCCAAACGGAAATCTATTTGACGGCAATATTTCACTTTATGAAATTGCTGAACAAACTTTCCCTAAAGAAGGAAAGCTCATGTTGAGAGAACATTTCCGGTGTGTCCCTGAGATCATTCAATTCTCAAATGATCTGAGTTATGGTGGTGAAATGATCCCGCTTCGCCTTCCGTTAGAAGAAGAAAAGATCGATCCACCAGTTACAGCCATTAAAGTGAATGATGGCTACAATGATGAAAAAGATAAGGATATTAACGTTCCAGAAATAGACGCTATAGTTGCAGACATGAAAGAGATGGTTAAAGATCCTAAGTATAAAGGGCAAACATTTGGGGTTATTGCCCTTCAAGGCCAAAAACAAGCGAAACTGCTGGAGTCTAGAATACGAGAAGCCCTTGGTGAAAAAGAGTATGTCGATCGTAAAATGATTTGTGGTAACTCATATACTCTTCAAGGAGATGAACGCGACATTATCTTTTTATCGATGATCGTTGCTCCTGGACGACGTTTCATGGCACTGACAAAAACAAGTGATAAACAACGATTTAATGTCGCAGCTAGCCGCGCAAAAAATCAAATGAGATTGTATCACTCGCTAGATTTGGAAGATTTAAATCCAGATGATTTGAGATACAGACTATTAAGTTACTGTAAAAATCCAAATCGTACGAGTGAACAGTTTGAAGACCTTGAAGATAAATGCGATTCGCCATTTGAAAAAGACGTATTGCGAATGATCCTAGCTCGAGGCTACAAAGTAACTCCTCAAGTAGTGGTAGGAAGATATCGAATCGATTTTGTCATCGAAGGAATTCGTGATCGTCTCGCTGTAGAGTGTGACGGTGAGAGGTGGCATGGCCCTGAAAAGTTTGAGGAAGATATGCAACGACAAGAATCTCTTGAACGCTCAGGTTGGAAGTTTTGGCGAGTACGAGGTAGAGAATTCTATTTTAACCGTGAAAAAGCGATGGAAAGTCTGTGGCAGAAGTTAGATGAAATGGGGATCACCTCTAACCAGGCACCAGTACTTAATTCTACTGAAACAACATCCAATAAGGTTGAGTATGTCATACCGAAGCTTAAAGTAGAAAAAACAAAAGAAGAACTACCGTGGATCAACAACTATCTAATGGAAAAAGGGCTAGACATCCTTGATATGCGTGAAAAGGGTGGGAAACTTTGGGTCAAAGGTGGTCTAGAATTGACCGACTTATTTAATGAGTTAAAGAATGAAGGGCTGGAGTTTAAGTATACCGAAACCGGTAGTAAAACAACGAGCCATAAACCGTCATGGTATCTAGCATCAAAAAGTCAAACTTTGTTTTAGTTAAAAAACGATTCCATCTGTTTAAGGTGGAATCGTTTTTCTTTTGGACGTTTCTTTAAGAAAGATAGTATATGGGGTTTCGTAGGATACGAGGTCTGCCCCCACTAGAGTAAAGTATTTATGAGCAGCGGGGGACAGGCCCCGCTTTTCGCAATTTTTCGTGTAACCATTTTTTGTTATTCTTCTTAGGTCTGTAACGTAAGGGGACTCTGAGGCCCTTATTTCGATGAAAATCGCTATTCTAGAGGTGTTTGCGGACTCAAAAGCCCTTATTTCCTATGAAACACGTGAAAACGAACGCAATTTTGCTAGATAAGGGCTTCTCAGTCCGTTACGATCGTAAAATTTTCGATTTTTCACAAATAGAGGCCTCTCAGTCCGCTTAGCCAGCGGCGATCAATATTATGCCAATTCTAGCAAAGGGAACACCTTCACTCGCTTCTTTTATTTTGCTAAACGACCGAAGCACAAGAGCCGTTCTTGTGTATCATGTAGGTGTTCAATATATATTGTAGATACACTTTTTGAAGGTGAACTTTATTTTATTTAAAAATATAATTTCCAAATTATATGGGATTGTCGTCGTTAAATGATAAACTAATAGATAGTATTTTATTAAAAGGAAGTGGAGCGGGAATGAAGTCTAGTATATTTAATTTTATTGGGGAGTTTTCTAGTACTTTAGAAGAGTTAGCATTACGTGTAGAAGCACTCTTATGGGATCAACCACAAGCAGCTATTACCCAGTCACGCTTGTTTGGAGAAATGTTAGTGTCCATGATCTTTGAGCAAGAAAACATGAATGAAGTGTATCCATTGAAACAGGTGGAAAAAATAAATAGATTGTATAAACACGATATTATTCAAGACGATATTTATAAAAAATTGGAGTACATAAGAAAAAACGGAAATATTGCGTCTCATCAAGTTTTAGAGATGTGTCAAGAAGTAGCAAAGCAAGTGCATCAGGCACTATTCGATATTAGTGTATGGTATGCAGAAGTTTATGTTAGTTATACGTTTAGTGCCCCAACTTATGAGTTACCTTCTAAGCCTAATCAAGACCATCATGATATGAAACAATGGATGGATGAATATATACAAGAAACAACAAAGCGGTTGACGGAAATAGAAGCACATCTAGAACAACTAAAACAGGAAAAAAAACAGCAAGAAGATTTGGTTAATGAACAGGAGAGATCTAGAGTTCCTATTGCCCTTAAACCGGTTAAATCATCTGAACGCAGTGTCCCTTTAGAACAATTCGGATCAACATTTAAAAAAGTGAATTTTAAGAGAACCAATCTTACAAAAAAAGCTGCTGAATTTGAACATGAAGAGTATAAAGATTTTTTCGTCTATCTTCTAGATAATGCATCCCCATCCATTGCTATTCATCCTTCAATAGTCGAGCAAAAGAAAATGCTGATGGAAGTGCCAAGCAAGCAAAGAAAAAGCACGGCGTTAAGACGCTTCCCTAAGATGGAAGAAGACGGAAAACTTAAGTCTAATTATGGATATATGTATACGTTCCAAACAAAAAGAGAACTAGAAGAGTTGCTACTACGAGTAGTAGAAGTCTTGAAATCTAGAAATCTTCGAGCTAATAAGATCTAGTGGAATACTATGGTAAAGGAAGCAAGGGGACGTTTCTTTTTGTATATGTCACTGTGACAACCCGAACATTGCCGAAAAATAGTTAAGGCTCAGTCTCGAGAGTTTCTATTCTGAGCCCCACTAGAGTGAAGTATTACCGCAGCGGTAAGAAAAGATATTGATAATCTTGCAGAGTAGCAGTTTGATATCTGCTTGCTAGCACATCCTAGCATCTTTAAGATTATGAATTCAAGTGTCAACCATTTATTCATAGTGTAGTTTTTAAGTTAAAAATCTAAGTTTCTTATTAGTTTCGAAAGCTGGTGTTCACTTGAAAAAACAATACCTTGATTTAATGCAATTCTTCGAAGGGTACGTACGAAATTATCGGAGAATGAACTTATCAGTTGCTCATAATCGTTCAATGTTTACAAAAAGAGAAATTGATTATTTTGCTAATTTAGGAGAAATGCTCGGTTTTGATGCTTTTATTGAAGACTCTAAGTTTGATAAAGCTTTAGGTAGGTCAAGACCGATGGACCTTTCATGGTGGAAGTGGGACGAGCGAATAGATAAAGAAAATTATATTTATCTGGCACTGCATTTAGAAAGGGAAAATCAATGGGATAAAGATGAGGAGACGATAGAAAAGCTGTTTGCTGAAACAGAGCCAGATTACATTCCGCATAATGTAATTGGAATACAGAATATAAAATCAGAAAATAGGATTGAAACTCTTAATTCCTTAGTTGTTACGAAGAACAAAGCTCAACAATCCAACGTTCTAATGATTTATCGTTTCTATGATAGTGATATAGATGTTGAGAGAGTAAGGTGTTATCATTTCAGTCCAGATGGCAAAGAGCAAGTAAGGGAAGCAAATTGTAAACAAGATGAAGTCGGTTATTGGTTTATGTACTTTGGATAGAGGCGACGCTTCTTATGCTTTACTATATTTATTTCAAGATCATTCATGGTTAGGGGACGTTTATTATGGCAATTGTACACTTTAAGAAAAGTCTCGAAACACTAAGGGAAATATATTCAGACAATCTATCTGTGCCATTAATTGCAGAAGAATTGTTTGCTTGTCCTTTGGACGGTGATGCACTAGAAGTTAAACAGAACATGGAGGAAGCAGACTTTGACTATTATGGAGTTGAAAATAACGGGAAGATTATTGGCTATATTGTCAGGTCTGAACTGAAAGATGGTATGATTTCAAATTATGTTCATCCTTTCGAGATGGAAGATCTTATTTCAGAATCAACGTCACTTATCGAACTGTTGCAAATATTTAAAGATAAAAATCCAGTGTTTGTACTTGAAAAAAATCAAGTAAAGAAACTACTAACATTAGCTGATTTACAAAAACAACCGATTCGTATGTTAGTATTTGGCCTAATTTCTCTATTAGAAATGAATTTATTAGACTTAATTAAAAAAAGTTACCCAAATGATGGTTGGACACAGTGTTTAAGTGACGGAAGAATCGAAAAAGCATTAGAAGTATACGAAAAAAGAAAGCAAAAAAATGAGGGGCTTGGCCTAATTGAATGTATTCAGCTATCTGATAAAGGAACAATTATCCGAAAAACACCACAACTGTTAAATCAACTGGAATTTCAATCAAAAAAAGAGGTGGATCGTTTCTTTAGCTCAATTGAGGAGTTAAGAAACAATACAGCTCATTCTCAAGAATATGTATATGATGATTTTAATGATTTCTTGGATTCTATTAATAGAATAGAAAAATTGTTAAGGTTAATTTAATGATCATAATCAGCAGGACTTTTCATAAAGCCATTTTGGAATTATAGCGTGTAACTGAATGCCCTACGCAGCGTGGGGGACAGCCCCGCTTTTTTCTAGACCAATAAGTAATTAAGGGTCTGTTTAATTGTGTGCTAGCTCATGGTTATAATAAGAAGCTTAGGATAATTACGACTTTTGCTCATAATTGATGTGTGAGTGTTAGCACTTTGAAAAAACATTCACTAAAAATAATAATACCCAACGTAAATGTCATGTATGCCAACCACCAAAAGCGTCACGCTAAACGTATACCGAATAAACGAAGTGCTAGTTTCTATTTAATAGAAGTTGGCGCTTTTTATCATCAGGAAGCAAGGGGACGGACCTCTTGCTATTTTTTTACGCCAAACAAAGGAAACGAAGAACTCTCCCTGTACCTTCTACCTCACAAACTTTTCAACAGTGATAATAGTAAAAATTACAACTGTCATAAAAGATCAATGACATCTATGTCTTTTTCAAAATGGGTGGTCGGTATATCATATGAAGCATAGTGTCAGTGGTTAGTATATTATGGAAAATCTGAAGTTCTGTTACATAGTTTTATTACATTTTAGAAATGGGGTAGTTATGTTGAGAGCATTCACATTACAAATTGGCGATATGAAACCAAAGGTACCAATCTTGCAGGGGGGAATGGGTGTAGGCATTTCGTTGAGTAAGCTTGCAGCAGCTGTTGCAAATGCGGGTGGTATCGGGACGATCTCTGGGACCGGGATTTCTGTGGAAGAATTAAGATACCACATCCGAAAAGCAAGGGAATTAACAAATCACACGGGCTATATTGGGGTCAATGTGTTATTTGCGATGAATGATTTTGCTGAGAAGATGAAGGCCGCGATGGAGGAGAAAGTGGATTTTATTGTTTCAGGTGCGGGTATCTCTCGTGATATGTATGCCTGGGGAAGAGAGTATGGGGTCCCTGTCATCTCGATCGTTTCATCAGCGAAATTGGCGAGATTGTCTGAACGATTAGGTGCGGCAGCAGTTGTTGTAGAAGGAAGTGAAGCGGGGGGACACCTTGGAACTGACCGTCCATTATTTGAGATCCTTCCTGAAGTGACTGCGGTCGTAAAGATTCCTGTCATCGCAGCAGGAGGAATTTTAACAGGGAAGGATCTAGCGAAGGCCAAAAGTCTAGGGGCATCAGGTGTTCAACTAGGTACCCGATTTGTTGCCAGTGAAGAATGCGATGCACCAATCGCTTTTAAACAAAAATATGTCGATGCCAAAGAAGGTGATACGCATTTGGTAAAAACGACGGTTGGTTTACAAGGAAGAGCGATCAAAAACCGATTCTCAAGTCAAATCAGTCAGGGAAATCGAATAAAAATAGATAAATGTCACGATTGTTTGAAGAATTGCTCCTATCATTTTTGTACGCTAGATTCTCTATATCGATCGATGAACGGTGATGTTGAGGACGGATTAGTCTTTTCTGGAGCAAGGGTGCATGAGATTAAAAGCATCCTGCCAGTGAAAGAGATTATTGGGCATCTTATGGAAGAGTTTCATGAGAGTAATAGTCCAGCGCCTGTAGGGTGATTTACGGTTACAGTGACACTTCAAAACTTGTAAAGTGTATTTGTATTATTAGAAAGGCATAATTGTTTTAGTGGATATAGTAGAATAGACAACCAAAAGGGAGGTTCCATCCTAAGTATGGAGTAATCATTCCCCTTCTACAGGACCTAACCCAAATCTGAACGAAGCTGATGAAGCGATATATGCATTGCTTTTGCACGCCTTACATTAACTTAGATATATTCGAGGTACTTTTCATAAAATAAGAGGAAACTGTGAAATTAGAACTTTCCGTTTCCTCTTTTTGTAAATTTTTTAGATCCATCATTATAAACAGAAACCAGAAATCAGTATTTACAGCGGCTAAATCATTTAGTAGAGCAAATGAGAGAAGGAGTGAAAACAAAATAATAATAATTTAAAAGATAACTTTGATTGGCTTATAATCTAGCCTTTCAAGTTTTTTTGTGGCAATGTGAACTGCGCTTTTTGCGGACTCTGAGGCCCTTATTTCGATGAAAATGCCATTCTTGAGGTGTTTGCGGACTCAAAAGCCCTTATTTCCTATGAATCACGTGAAAACCAACGCAATTTTGCTAGATAAGAGCCTCTCAGTCCGTTATGATCATGAATTTCTCAATTTTATCACAAATAGAGGCCTCTCTGGACCTATGTCAAGAAAGTGGACACCTAAATAACGGATTTTAGTTTTTCGTAATATGGAAACAGTAGACCCTTCTTCACTTTTTAAAAGCATAGA
>NZ_JBYCKM010000043.1:0-101412 GCF_057473385.1 Alkalihalobacterium sp. TH-98
GGGGGTTTCCCCCTGTGAGAGTAGGACGTCGCTAGGCATAAAGCACAATCCAAATGGGTTGTGCTTTTTTAGATTCACTTTGTTTATCATTATTTAATATTTCTTTTCAAAGAGCTGAGTAGGTACTCCTTTATGTATTAAGAGGACTCAGAAGCCCTTATTTGTGAACAAAATGCCCTTTTGGTCCATTTAGAGGACTCACAGGCCCTTATTGCATGAAAATTTCGTGAATATCACATGCTTCTATGTAAATAAGAGCCTCTCAGTCCTCATAAGTCTTTAAAACGACGATTTTTGTATAATAAGGGCTTTTCAGTCCGTGAAACAATAGAAGAACATTATAATACATGAAACGTCATGGAAAACTTCCCGTAGAAAAGAAAGATTTAGAGGGACGTCACCAGCAAAGAGCACAACCGATGGGTTGTGCTCTTTGTGCTCTAAACCATAATTGCCGGTCCGCCGATATATCTTCAATTTTCGCCGATATAATCAGAGTGATGGCGGATATTATCAGATTTCTAGCTTACTACTTTAAAAAGTCATTAAAGTTTTTCATAGCCGGGCTTACTTTAACAGCGTATTCCATAAATTTTTTGTAGCCTTTTTCGACTTTGTCAATATCTACGACGCCATCTTCGTCTAAAACCATCGCTTCAAGCTGTTTTGAAATAGGTGGTGTTATTTCTTTATTGTTATCATTATCACTTGTGTTTTCTTTCGTCGCTTGTTTTTGTTCTTTCGGTATAGCGGGTAAAGGGTACATAAAGTGATGGGAGAATGGATTTTCTTCCTCAAATTCGTGGTTATCGTAATCAAATGGATTAAAGCCTTGTTGATTTTGAGACCCTTGATGAAAGGGGAACAATTGATTTTGGTTTATAATAGGTCCTGCAGGTTGATTTCCAGAAGAATTTTGAGACTCTTCGAAGAATGGAAAGCGTTTATTCGGAAAAAAAGGAAACATAATAACCTCCTGAATGCTTAAGATTGGACTTCAAATGTATGTCTTAAGATAGGGCTTTCAATTAAAGTTAGTTGCTTTATGGTGGTGTCCTGTAAACTAAGTAATATCCTGTCATCAAGCTTAAGTGAACGTCTATAGCAACTAGGTTACGAAAACAGCTTTAATAGCTTACTATGACCTTTTATATATAATTTATGGTCAGCCATCAACAGCGGACACGGTGAATACCCAAGAAAATAGAGTTTTAAAATTCTTATGGTTGTAATTTCTTTAAATTAGATAGAAGCCATAAACAAAGTCTATCTACAAACATAGTATGTAACGTACCCTAAACGTAAGGGGAAATGTAGAATGACGCAACAACATGTGGCGGTATCTGGGAGTTGGCTAGATGCAATCGGCCAGTTTCTTTCAGCAATCGGTTATACGTTACAATTACAAGAGGAACGAGACGTAAATCTTAGAAAAATTGTCATTGGTGAAGGATTGCAGGCTGTTGGAAATGCATTGCAGGCCGTTGTTGAAGAAGATCCGATAGGTAGGACGGGTGATTGGATCGAAGCAGGCGGTGCGGCAACAAGTTCTTTAGCTGTTGCATTGCAAATTAGTGAGGAGAACATCGAGTATCAGCGTTTGGAGGTGCTAGGGGATTCATTACAATCTTTAGGACCAGCTATTTCTGCTACCGTAGAAGAGAATATAGAGATTGTTGTCGGTCTCTATCTGCAGTCGATTGGAGCTGCAATAGAATCCATTGGGGGCGTAAAAGAAATTCGTGGGTTAGACCGATTAGGTTTACAGTTATCTGCAATTGGTAACTGGATTCAAGCGTTAGGTGCTACTATACAAGCGGTGGTGCTAACAAGGGAATGGATTACTAGTGAAGATGCAGAGCGTTCTAGTCAAAGGAATAACGAATAAGAACGAATGAATTTCCACAGGGATTTTTTTCGTTCTTATTTACGTTTTTTATATTCAAGATGAATTAGGGCTCACAATCTTTTTTGTATATATGGACGGTATATAAAAAGGAACACTTTAATATAAATTACTTGAGCTTCGAAACCATTGGAGGGGATAAAGTGAAGGCAATCATTATTTTATTGGCTTTACTGCCGGTTTTCTGGTTCGTATTAGAACAACAGTCGGTGAAGGCACATCGTATGATTGTCGAAAGTGAGAAGGAAGGACATATTACCGTTCGTTATGACGATGGGACATCAGCTGGTAGTGCTGTAATTTTTGCTTACGGCAAGTCCGGCGATTTAATATTTGAAGGTCAGGTAAATGACGAAGGTACATATTCTTATGACGCAACGATTGAAGTGTATCAAATTATTGCAGATGACGGTATTGGTCATCGCGCATCGTGGGTAAAAGATGGGGAGACAAATGTATTTTTAGCTGTACCTGTTGGACTGAGGGCGTTGCTTGGGGTTTCTATATTATTGTTTATTTGTTCGGTATTTGTCTACCGAAAACATTTGAGACTATAGGGGGAATTAAATTGAAAAAAAAGGTGTTCATCACTTTATTAGCTGTCTTCATGTTATTTACTTTTATTCCTAAAGGTTTGGCCCATGAGCTCTTCATACAAATAAAGGAGGATCAGGAAACAGGTGAACTAAGGGTAGATATTCTTTGGGGTCATATTAGAGACTTTATAGACGCAGGCAATTATGAGAATTATAAATTACAAGTTCGTTATCCAGATGGTACTGTTGACTCGCTACCATTAGAAAAGATAGGAGTGCAAGCAAGAGCTTATTTTCAACCAACTGAAGATGGAGAATATGTGTTTTGGGCAGAACGACAACCCAGTACGTACACTCCTGATGGCGGGGAAACGCAATTAAGTTTACAGATGGCAAAAACGACGTTTATTAAAGGTAACGGCAGTGAAACGTCTGGTCACCCAACAGACTTAGCATTAGAAGTTATCCCAACACATAGTCTTAGTAGCTTTACTACTGGCAATTTTCAAGGGCAAGTGGTATTAGAAGGGGAAGGTGTTGCTGATGCTGCCATTAGCGCCTATGGACCAGAAGGAGAAGTGCTGGAAGGTGTAAGTGATGCAGACGGTCACTTTGAACTTGAGCTTTCTTCACGCGGTGAGTGGTTAATTAAAGCAAATGTTAGGACAGACGACAGTGGAGTATTAGAAGATGAAGAATATACGAAGACGAGTCGAACTTCTACGTTTTTAATGAATACTGAAAATGTTGAGAGTCGAAGCGGCTCAGGAGATGTAAGTATGTGGAGTTTGATCCTTACTGCATTGATCGCCCTATTAGTGGGATCTTCAGCTACATTACTTTTTACGGGAAGAAAAAAGAAAAATTAGTACAACAATACTATAAAGCATTGGTTCTTTAAGCCATCTATACAAAGGTATAGATGGTTTTTAAATATGGGGTGCATGATTTCTAAAGGATTGGTAAATATTATGAAGTAAAGTAATCATTGGAAAAAAATAGAGAGTTGGTGTAATAAATGCCATCCATATTATCTGTTAGTACTGTTAATCCGCCTCATACGTTAACACAAGATGTCACAACTGAGTTTGCTAAAGAGTTGTTCGAAACTGATTTTCAAGATATTGAGCGATTGCTAAAAGCCTTTCAAAATGGGCAAATCGAAAAGCGAAACTTTTCTGTTCCTCTAACATGGTTTAAAGAAGATCACACACTAGAGGAAAAAAATAACTTATATATTGATCGTGCGGTTCAGTATGGGGCTGAGTCCATAACAGCCTGCTTATCAAACCGGGATTTTTTACATACAAATATTAATTATTCAGAAGTTGATGCGATCATATTTATTTCTAGTACAGGAATGGCCACACCTAGTATTGATGCCAGAATTATGAATGTTCTCCCCTTTTCTCCCAATACGAAAAGAATTCCTATATGGGGGTTAGGGTGTGCTGGTGGAGCGGCAGGGTTGAGTAGAGCTTATGAGTACTGTCGTGCGTATCCAGAAGCGAAAGTGCTTGTACTATGTATTGAGTTATGCAGCTTAACGTTTCAAAGAAATGACCGTACGAAAAGTAATTTAATTGGAACGTCTCTTTTCGCAGATGGCGTTGCTTGTGCTTTAGTTTGTGGAGATCAAGTAGAAATCCAACGATACTCACATCAAAAAGTGCCAACTATTAGCGGAACACATTCCTGTTTAATGCCTCAATCTGAAGATGTGATGGGATGGGATATAAAAGATGAAGGGTTATATGTTGTTTTTTCAAGGGATATTCCAAACATCATTCGAAATTGGTTACAACCGGTGATTAAGGAATTTTTGGATCAAAATGAACTGACGTTGAAGGAAATCTCCTATTTTGTTGCTCATCCCGGTGGAAAGAAAGTCCTTGAAGCCTATGAAGATGCTTTAGGAATGGGTTCTGAATTTACGAGATATTCGAGAGAGGTGCTGCAAGCGAATGGAAATATGTCTTCACCCACAGTCTTATACGTTTTAAAAGAAATAATGAAATTAGATCATGATACAGGGGAATGGGGACTTTTAGGTGCTTTAGGTCCAGGCTTCTGTTCAGAACTACTATTACTAAAATGGAGTGATTAGGAGGCCGTCGATGTGTTATTCTTTATTATTCTTTCTATTGTAATCATACAAAGACTAGTTGAGTTACTCATTGCTAAGTCTAATGAAAAGTGGATGCGAAGTAGGGGTGCCTATGAAGTTGGACAAGCCCAATATAAATATATTGTTCTTGTTCACGTGTTCTTTTTTATCAGTTTCATTTCAGAAGTTACTTTTTTACAAAAAACACCAGCTAGTTGGTGGTGGATTCCCTTTGTCTTTTTTATCGTCGCCCAATCAATAAGGGTTTGGAGTCTCTCGTCATTAGGACGCTTTTGGAATACAAAAATCATTATTCTCCCGGGGGCCAATGTGGTCGCTAAGGGTCCCTATCGATTTATGAGACATCCTAACTATGTGATTGTATCGCTAGAGATTTTAATGTTGCCGTTAATCTTTCAAGCGTATGCTACAGCTATTTTGTTTACGATTGCTAATGCCTTAGTGTTATCGGTACGAATTCGGCAGGAGGAAGGTGCTCTTCAGGACGCTACAGATTACGAACAAAAGTTTGAGAAAAGGCTGCGCTTTTTTCCAACGATAGAAAAAGAATAATCAAGGACATAAATAAACTTACCATAGGTTTCAAAAGTCATTATTTAGGAAAAATATTCAAAAGGTAGAATTGTCTATCTTTTGGATATTTTTTTTGTTATACTAACAAAATTTAAAGCGTCTTTTTGAACAGTTCTAACATGATGAAGGAAGTAATGGAAGAGGAGTGTGTAATATGATTAGCTGGTTACTTGATAATTGGCTCATGATGATTATCATTATTTTAGTGATTAATATTGTGTATGTAACCCTATTTACGATCCGTATGATCTTTACATTAAAAGGCCAGAGGTATTTTGCTGCATCGGTCAGTATTATTGAAGTCATCATCTATATAGTGGGGCTTGGCCTTGTGTTAGAGAACCTAAATCGTATCGAAAATTTAATTGCGTATGCAGTCGGGTATGCTATAGGTGTACTTATAGGAATGAAAGTTGAGGAAAAGTTAGCATTAGGATACATTACCGTAAATGTGATAACGAAAGAATACGAACCAGATATTCCAAATGCCCTGCGAGATAAAGGGTACGGGGTTACAAACTGGGTAGCTTATGGGCGAGAAGGCGAGCGGCTAATGATGGAAATTCTTACTTCACGTAAGTCAGAAGAGCATCTGTATAAAACCATTAAGGCCTTAGATCCTAAAGCGTTTATCATTTCTCATGAACCGAAAACCTTTTATGGAGGGTTCTGGGTTAAAGGAATTAGGAGGTAATAATGAGCAAAAAGCGAAAAAAGTTACGTTTTGAAGTAGGAGAAGAAGAATCAATCACGCAATGTCTAGAACGAATGGACAAGGAAGGTTATCGTCCGACACGACGAATGGAAGAGCCGGTTTTCCAAGAAATATCTAAGAACGGAAAAACAGAAGTCGTTCCAGTACGTCAAAAAATTGTTTTTGAAGGTACTCTAAAGGAAGAAGAGTAGTCGCTTTTCAACGATATTTGTAAAAAACTAAGTAAAACACGAACATTATTTTTATAAATAAAAACATCGTTCGATTTTCGGTTGACAAGTAATCTGACATACTGCTAAGATAAATATATAAATTGAATATGAACGTACCTCATATAAATTTGAGAATAAGGCTCAAAAGTTTCTACCTGACGACCGTAAATTGTCAGACTATGAGGGAAAGTAGCTTTTAAGGCCCTAAGTTATCGAGGGGCTTCCAGGTAACTTTTATCTAAGCCTTACTGTGGTTTACTTTCTCTCTAAGTAGAAACCCTAGTATAGGCTTATTTTTATGGAAAAAAAGAGAAAATATAAGGTCATGATGGAGGGACTTAGAGTGAAACCTATGGTCGGAATCATAATGGGTAGTATTTCAGATTGGGAAACGATGAAACATGCTTGTGATGTATTAGATGAGTTAGGGATAGCCTATGAAAAGCAAGTCGTATCAGCACATCGAACTCCGGACTTAATGTTTGAATACGCTGAAACAGCAAAAGAAAAAGGCTTAAAGGTAATTATTGCTGGGGCTGGCGGCGCTGCTCATTTACCTGGTATGGTAGCAGCAAAAACGATCCTGCCTGTCATCGGTGTACCTGTTCAGTCAAAAGCATTAAATGGACTTGACTCTCTCCTATCAATTGTCCAAATGCCAGGTGGAGTTCCAGTCGCAACGGTTGCGATTGGAAAAGCAGGGGCAACAAATGCGGGATTACTCGCAGCCCAGTTCATCGGGGCTTATGACGAAGAAGTAAGTGTGAAGCTTGAAAACCGAAGAGAAGCTACCAAAAAGCAAGTATTAGAAAGCAGTGATCAACTATGAGTAACCAATTGATTGAGCCGGGCAAAACGATTGGGATCCTAGGCGGTGGACAGCTCGGAAGGATGATGGCTCTTTCTGCTAGAGAAATGGGATACCAAATTGCTGTATTAGAACCTCAAAAAAATTCACCATGCGGGCAAATAGCTGATGTAGAAGTCGTTGCGAACTACAATGATTTAAAAGGAGCTCAGGAGCTCGCTGCAAAATGTGATGTGCTTACGTATGAATTCGAAAACATTGATAGTCAAACAGCAAGGTATCTTGATGAAAACTTATACTTACCACAAGGATACAAGCTCCTAGAAACAACACAACACCGTCTAACCGAAAAGAAAGCGATACAAGAATTAGGTTTACCGGTAGCACCGTATGTTTCAGTTAATGAATTAATCGATTTAGAACAGGCCGTACAAGAGCTAGGATTGCCAGCTGTATTAAAAACATGTCGAGGCGGTTATGATGGCAAAGGTCAATTTGTTATAAAAACAGAAAGCCAAGTACAAGAGGCTTATGAAACGTTAAAAGCAAGCGGTGAACTTGTACTAGAGAAATGGATTACTTTTGAAAAAGAATTATCAGTCATTGTATCAAGAAATGTTTCCGGACAAGTTGAAACGTTTCCAGTTGCTGAAAATATACATGTAAATAATATTTTGCACCAAACGATTGTTCCAGCAAGAATTGAGGCAAGAATTCAAGGACAAGCCAAAGAGATGGCTATCCGCTTAGCTAGTGGATTACAAATGGTTGGTACACTTGCTGTAGAAATGTTTTATACGAGTGAAGGTGAACTCTATATTAATGAGTTAGCACCGAGACCTCATAATTCAGGTCATTTTACGATGAATGCTTGTGAGACCTCTCAGTTCGAACAACATATTCGCGCTGTATGTAATTGGCCGCTTGGTAATACAACATTACTAAAGCCAGTCGTGATGGTGAATATTCTTGGTGAACATCTTCCACAAGTACTGCAAAAGATTGATCAGTTCCAAGATATGAAGCTTCATCTATATGGAAAAGCAGAAGCGAAAAAAGGTCGAAAAATGGGTCATATTAACGTTTTAGCTAATTCAACAGAGGAAGCAATTGAAAAAATAAACGCACTTGAAATTTGGTAATTATGCTAGAATGGCATCGTAATATAATTCTTAACAGATGATGGAGGCAATGAAATGATCGAACGTTATACAAGACCTGAAATGGGTTCAATCTGGACAGAACAGAACCGTTATCAAGCATGGTTAGAGGTAGAGATCGTTGCTTGTGAAGCATGGGCAGAGTTAGGCATCATTCCAAAAGAAGATGTTCAAAAAATTAGAGAGAATGCAGGCTTTGATGTTAATCGTATTCTTGAAATAGAAGAAGAAACACGCCACGATGTAGTTGCCTTTACACGTGCCGTTTCAGAAACATTAGGTGAAGAAAGAAAATGGGTTCATTACGGATTAACTTCAACAGACGTAGTGGACACAGCCCTTTCTTACTTATTAAAGCAAGCGAACGAAATCCTTGAAAAAGACTTAACGAACTTTATTGAGATCTTAAGAAATAAAGCGATTGAACATAAAACAACGGTTATGATGGGCCGTACTCACGGTGTACATGCGGAACCAACTACATTTGGATTAAAGTTAGCACTTTGGCATGAAGAAATGAAGCGTAACTTAGAGCGTTTTAAATTAGCGGCAGAAGGTGTCCGCTTCGGTAAAATTTCTGGTGCGGTTGGTACGTATGCCAATATTGATCCAGCTGTAGAACAGTCTGTATGTGAAAAATTAGGTCTTCAAGCGGCACCGATTTCAACTCAAACACTTCAACGTGACCGTCATGCAGAGTATATGGCTACACTAGCTCTAATTGCGACATCAATTGAGAAATTTGCCGTAGAAATCCGTGGGTTACAAAAAAGTGAAACGCGTGAAGTAGAAGAAGCTTTTGCAAAAGGTCAAAAAGGATCTTCTGCGATGCCGCATAAGCGTAACCCAATTGGATCTGAAAACATGACAGGGCTAGCACGATTAATTCGCGGCTTTATGGTGACATCTTATGAAAATGTTCCATTATGGCATGAACGCGACATTTCACACTCTTCAGCAGAGCGCGTGATCTTACCGGATGCAACCATCGCTCTAAACTACATGCTAAATCGCTTTGGAAACATCGTAAAGAACTTAACGGTTTTCCCGGAAAACATGAAGCGTAACATGGAAAGAACATATGGACTTATCTATTCTCAACGCGTCCTTCTTTCGTTAATTGACAAAGGTATGGTTCGTGAAGAAGCTTATGACTTAGTACAACCAAAAGCGATGGAAGCTTGGGAAAAAGGTATTCAGTTCCGTGAGTTAGTAGAACAAGAAGAAAGAATTACCTCACTGCTTTCACCAGAAGAAATTAACGATTGTTTTGACTACAATCATCACTTAAAGCATGTCGATACGATTTTTGATCGTTTAGGATTAGTTTAATATGGATGGGGGAGGTTATTCTCCCCTTATCATTCAACTTTCTTAACTACAATTTGGAGGGCTTCACGTGGAAAAAAGAGGCATGTTATACGAAGGTAAAGCGAAAAGGATATATGAGACAAATGAGCAAGATATTTTGTGGATTGAGTACAAAGATGAAGCCACAGCCTTTAATGGTGAGAAGAAGGACACGATCATTGGTAAAGGTCGCTTAAATAATGAGATTACTTCTATAATCTTTGAGAGATTAAGAGAAAAAGGTATTGAAAATCATTGGGTAAAAAGACTTTCAGAAACAGAACAGCTTGTAAAAAGAGTAACGATTGTTCCACTTGAAGTGGTCGTTCGAAATATTATGGCAGGAAGCCTGGCAAAGCGATTAGGTATGGATGAAGGAACGGTACTGGATACACCGATCGTTGAATTTTACTATAAAGATGACGATTTAGGAGATCCACTCGTTACAGAAGATCACATTCAAGTGTTAAAGATCGCAACACCAGAACAGCTAGAGATCATGCGTGAAAAAGGTTTACAAGTCAATGAAGTTCTTAAAGAAGTGTTTGCAACGATTAATGTACGTTTAGTAGATTTCAAACTAGAATTTGGGATGACCAATGATGGTGAGCTGCTTCTCGCAGATGAAGTTTCACCTGATACATGCCGACTTTGGGATAAAGATACAAACCAAAAATTTGATAAAGACGTTTACCGTCGTAACTTAGGTAATTTGCAAGATGGATATCAAGAAATTTTAAACCGTTTAGGAGGATCATCATGTACAAAGTAAAAGTATTCGTCACATTAAAGGAAAGTGTTTTAGACCCACAAGGAACTGCAGTTAAAGGATCTTTACATGCATTAACATATAACGAAGTAGAAGATGTTCGTATCGGTAAATATATGGAATTATTAATTGAAAAAAGTGAACAAGACATTGATGCAAGAGTAAAAGAAATGTGTGAAAAGCTTTTAGCGAACACAGTAATTGAAGATTACCGTTTTGAAGTAGAGGAGGCTTAATCTCTATGAAATTTGCAGTTATTGTCTTTCCAGGCTCGAACTGTGATGCAGATATGTACCACGCTATCGCAGATGCGCTTGGTGAGGAAGTTGAATACGTATGGCATGCAGAAACAGACTTAGATCAATTTGACGGAATTTTATTACCTGGTGGCTTTTCGTACGGTGACTATTTACGTTCAGGCGCAATTGCACGTTTTGCCAACGTCATGGAGTCTGTCATTAAAGCGGCTGAAGCTGGAAAACCTGTACTTGGTGTTTGTAACGGGTTTCAAGTCCTATTAGAAGCAGGATTATTACCAGGGGCAATGAAGCGTAACGAAAACTTAAAATTCATTTGCCGACCAGTAGATTTAGTTGTTGAGAACAACGAAACAATGTTTACTTCAGAATATGAACAAGGCCAAGTGGTTTCTATTCCTGTCGCTCATGGTGAAGGGAACTACTATTGTGATGAGGAAACACTTGCTAGCTTAAAAGAAAACAAACAAATTGTGTTTAGTTACCGTACAAACGTTAACGGTTCTTTAGAGCAAATCGCTGGAATTATGAATGAACAAGGAAATGTACTTGGGATGATGCCACACCCAGAACGTGCGGTAGAGCCTCTTCTTGGCAGTGAAGACGGATTAAAATTATTTAAATCAATTTTGCGAAACTGGAGGGAAACCCATGTCGCTACATCGTGAACCAACACCTGAAATGATCAAAGAACAAAAAGTATATGCAGAAATGGGATTAACAGACGAAGAATTTGGTATGGTTGAGTCCATTTTAGGACGCTTACCTAACTATACAGAAATCGGCTTATTCTCCGTTATGTGGTCTGAGCATTGTAGTTATAAAAACTCAAAAGTTCTATTGAAAAAATTCCCGGTTACTGGTGAAAAGGTACTTCAAGGACCTGGTGAAGGTGCTGGAATTATTGATATCGGTGATGAGCAGGCAGTTGTTTTCAAAATTGAAAGTCACAATCACCCATCTGCCATTGAGCCATACCAAGGAGCTGCAACAGGTGTAGGTGGAATCCTGCGCGATGTATTCTCAATGGGTGCTCGTCCAATTTCGATCTTAAACTCATTACGTTTTGGTGAACTGACTTCACCAAAAGTAAAATATTTATTTGAAGAAGTGGTTGCAGGAATTGCTGGTTATGGAAACTGTGTCGGTGTTCCAACTGTTGGTGGGGAAGTTCAATTTGACCCTTGTTATGAAGGAAACCCGCTTGTAAACGCGATGTGTGTCGGTTTAATTGATCATAAAGATATTAAAAAAGGACAAGCAAAAGGTGTAGGAAACACAGTCATGTACGTTGGTGCTTCTACAGGCCGTGATGGTATTCACGGGGCAACTTTTGCTTCAGAAGAGCTGAGCGAAGCGTCAGAAGAAAAACGTCCTGCCGTTCAAGTTGGTGACCCATTTATGGAAAAACTATTACTTGAAGCAAGTCTAGAAATCATCCAATCAGACGCATTAGTTGGAATTCAAGACATGGGAGCTGCTGGTCTTACATCATCCTCTGCAGAGATGGCAAGTAAAGCAGGTTCAGGTATTGTAATGAACTTAGATGAAGTTCCACAGCGTGAAAAAAATATGTCAGCTTATGAAATGATGTTATCTGAATCTCAGGAACGTATGCTAATCGTTGTTAAAAAAGGCAGAGAAGCTGAAATTCGTGAGATCGTTGAAAAATGGGGCTTAATGTGCCGCGAAATTGGTTATGTAACAGATGATAAAAAGTTACGTCTTTTACACAAAGGTGAAGTCGTTGCTGATGTACCAGTAGATGCACTTGCTGAAGATGCACCTGTTTACCACAAACCTTCTAAAGAGCCTGCTTACTACAGCGAATTTCAAGCACAAGAAAACGCGGCTCCTGAAGTTACAGATGCAAAAGAAACATTAATTAACTTACTTTCACAACCTACAATTGCAAGTAAAGAGTGGGTTTACGATCAATATGATTACATGGTTCAAACGAATACTGTCGTTTCACCTGGTTCTGATGCTGCGGTTGTTCGTATTCGTGGAACGGAAAAAGCATTAGCGATGACAACAGATTGTAACTCTCGCTATTTATATCTAGATCCAGAAGTCGGCGGTAAAATTGCGATTGCTGAGGCTGCACGTAATATCGTATGTTCGGGTGCTGAGCCGCTAGGAATTACAGATTGCCTAAACTACGGTAACCCGGAACGTCCAGAAATCTTCTGGCAATTAGAAAAGTCTACAGACGGAATGAGCGAAGCTTGTCGCGCATTTGGAGTCCCAGTTATCGGTGGTAACGTTTCTCTATACAACGAAAGAAGTGGAGAGGCTGTTTACCCAACACCTACAATTGGAATGGTCGGATTAATAGAAAAAACAGAATATATTACTACACAAAACTTCAAGGAAGCTGGAGATGTGATTTATCTTCTAGGTGAAACGAAGAAGGAATTCGGCGGAAGTGAACTTCAAAAGTTAGTAGAAGGCCGCATTTCTGGTAAGGCACCTACAATTGACCTTGAAGAAGAAAAGAAACGTCAACAACAATTACTAGAAGCCATCCGCGCTGGACTTGTTCAATCTGCTCATGATATTGCAGAAGGTGGATTAGGAGTAGCGGTGGCTGAAAGTATGATCGACGGAGAAGTTGGAGCTTCTGTGAGTGTTGGTGAAGATGTCGTAACAGAACTTTTTGCTGAGTCTCAATCTCGTTTTATCGTTACAGTGAAAAAAGAACATCAAGCACAGTTTGAACAAATCGTTGATGCTAAAGTAATCGGTGAAGTAACAAACGATAAAGTATTAACAATTGCGTCAAATAACGATGTACTGTTTACTGCAACCCAAGAAGAACTTGCTACTGCTTGGAAAGGAGCTATTCCATGCTTGCTGAAATCAAAGGCTTAAATGAAGAGTGTGGGGTATTTGCTGTCTGGGGACATAAAGATGCGGCTCAAATCACGTACTACGGTTTGCACAGCCTGCAACACCGCGGTCAAGAAGGTGCTGGGATTGTCGTTACAGATGGAGAAAACTTAACGGCTCATAAAGGTTTAGGTCTTGTTAATGAAGTGTTTGCATCTAAAGACTTTGAAACTCTTTATGGTAAAGCAGCCATTGGGCACGTTCGTTATGCAACAGCAGGAGGAGGCGGCATCGCTAATGTTCAGCCGCTTCTCTTCCGCTCTCAGACGAGTAGTCTAGCTATTGCACACAATGGAAATCTAGTAAACGCCAATCAATTAAAGCACCAACTCGAAAGCATGGGAAGTATTTTTCAATCGACTTCAGATACGGAAGTGTTAGCTCATCTGATTAAAAGAAGTACGTATCCTCGTCTAGAAGATAAAATGATGAACTCGTTAACGATGATTAAAGGAGCCTATGCTTTTGTCGTGTTAACGGAAAATAAATTGATGGTTGCTTTAGACCCGAATGGATTAAGACCACTTTCTTTAGGGAAATTGGGTGATGCATATGTTGTAGCATCTGAAACTTGTGCATTTGATGTAGTTGGAGCAAAGTTTGAACGAGAAGTAAAGCCAGGGGAAATTATCGTCATTGACGATGAAGGGTTAAGAACAGAAGTATTTGCACAATCCTCAGGAAGAGCGATTTGTAGTATGGAGTATATTTATTTTGCTCGCCCGGATAGTAATGTCGATGAAATTAATGTTCATAAAGCGCGTAAAAACTTAGGAAAGCAACTTGCCATGCAAGCACCGATTGAAGCAGATGTTGTGACAGGTGTTCCTGACTCGAGTATTTCAGCAGCCATAGGCTATGCGGAGCAAACAGGGATTCCATACGAACTAGGATTAATCAAAAATCGATACGTTGGACGTACATTTATTCAGCCTTCACAAGAATTACGTGAACAGGGTGTAAAGATGAAGCTTTCTGCTGTTCGTGGTGTAGTCGAAGGTAAGCGTGTTGTGATGATTGATGATTCGATTGTACGTGGTACAACTAGTCGTCGAATTGTTAGAATGTTAAGAGAAGCAGGGGCAACTGAAGTTCATGTTCGTATTAGTTCACCACCGATTACAAACCCTTGTTTTTACGGTATAGATACATCTACAAAAGAAGAATTAATAGCTGCTAGTCATAGTATTGAAGAAATGAGAGAAATGATGGGAGCAGACAGCTTAGAGTTTTTAAGCGTGGAAGGAATGCTTGAGGGAATTGGTAGATCCAATGAAGATACCAATTGCGGACAATGCGTAGCATGTTTTACAGGAAGTTATCCAACAGAAATATATCCACATACGATGCACCCACACGATAAGTGCTAGAGTAAGTACGTGGACAGGAGGAAAAACGATGTCTGAAGCATATAAAAAAGCTGGAGTCGATATAGAAGCGGGCTATGAAGCCGTAGAACGGATGAAAAAGCATGTAGCTAGAACGAAACGCCCTGAAGTTTTAGGTGGCTTAGGGTCTTTCGGTGGAATGTTTGACCTTTCTCAATTTAACTTTAAAGAGCCTGTGCTCGTTTCAGGAACAGATGGTGTAGGTACAAAACTTATGCTCGCATTTATGATGGATAAACACGATACAATAGGAATTGATGCCGTTGCGATGTGTGTTAATGATATCGTCGTTCAAGGAGCTGAACCACTATATTTCCTAGATTACATCGCTTGTGGGAAAGCCGTTCCCGAACGAATTGAAGCGATCGTTAAAGGAATAGCAGATGGGTGTGAACAAGCTGGCTGTGCAATCGTCGGTGGAGAAACAGCAGAAATGCCTGGAATGTATTCTGAAGAGGAGTATGATTTAGCTGGATTTGCTGTTGGTATCGGTGAAAAGTCAAAACTCATTACGGGTAATGAGATTGAAGAAGGCGATGTGATCATCGGGCTCGCTTCTAATGGACTTCATTCCAATGGCTTCTCTCTAGTACGTAAAGTTTTACTAGAACAAGCACAATTATCATTACAAGAAGAGGTTCCCAGTTTAGGACGAACATTAGGGGAAGAGTTATTACAACCTACGAGAATATACGTGAAACCACTACTTGAAGTGATGGCAAACTATAACATTAAAGGTCTAGCGCATATTACGGGCGGTGGATTCTATGAAAACCTACCGAGAATGCTGCCAGACGGTGTAGGTGTCCATATTGATTTCGGTTCATGGCCGATCCACCCAATTTTTGAGTTAATACAAGAAAAAGGTGAAATCACAAGTAAGGACATGTTCTCTACGTTTAACATGGGGATTGGGATGGCAGTCGTTGTCTCAGAAAGTGAGATGCACCCAGTTCTTCAAAAGTTAAATGAATCTGGTGAAAAAGCCTACATTATTGGACGAGTAACTAAAGAAGCGGGAGTTTCTATTGGAGGACTCGAGTAATGAAAAAAATAGCTGTTTTCGCTTCTGGAAGCGGTTCTAACTTTCAAGCGATAATTAATGAGATTGAGCGAGGGGAGCTAAGTGCTCACATCGCTCTTCTCGTTTGTGATAAATCAGAAGCTAAGGCGATTGAAAGGGCAAAAACTCACGGAATTGATACGTTTGTTTTTAACCCGAAGGCCTATTGCAGTAAAGAAGAGTTTGAACAAGAAATTATTGATGAATTACAAAAAAGAGATGTCGAGTTTGTTGTTCTGGCGGGATATATGCGCTTAGTTGGTACAACGTTGTTGAGTGCTTATGAAGGAAAAATTGTTAATATACATCCTTCATTATTACCGTCTTTTCCTGGGAAAGATGCAATTGGACAAGCCCTTCTTGCAGGTGTAAAAGTAACAGGTGTTACAATCCATTATGTCGATCAAGGGATGGACACGGGACAAATTATCGCTCAAGAAGCGGTTACTATAGACGAAAATGAAACAAGAGAAACATTAACGACGAAAATCCAACAGGTAGAGCATCGCCTGTATTATAAAACTTTAAAAGAACTTTTATCGATATAAGGAGGACACTAAGATGGCAGTGAAACGTGCATTGGTTAGTGTATCAAATAAAGAAGGAATCGTTCCTTTCGTTCAACAGTTAGTGGAGTTAGGTGTGGAGGTTGTTTCAACAGGTGGAACGAGAAAAGCGCTAGAAGAAGCTGGTGTGAATGTCATCGGAATTTCTGAAGTGACAGGGTTTCCAGAGATTTTAGATGGGCGTGTTAAAACATTACATCCTAATATTCACGGCGGTCTTTTAGCCATGCGTGAAAGTGAAGATCATCTTTCGCAGCTTCAAGAACATAACATCACACCAATCGATCTAGTTGTTGTTAACTTATATCCATTCCAACAAACGATTGCTAAGCCAGACGTTACGTTTGCTGATGCAATTGAAAACATAGACATTGGCGGTCCGAGTATGTTGCGTGCTGCTGCGAAAAACCATGCACATGTAACCGTTGTGGTGGACCCAGCAGATTATGAAACAGTTATCGCTCAACTAAAAGCAGACAGTAAAGTAGAAGAAGATACACGCAAGAAATTAGCTGCAAAAGTCTTCCGCCATACAGCAGCTTACGATGCAGTCATTGCTGAATACTTAACGAACGAAGTAAATGAAGAAAACCCAGAGTCATTAACTGTGACGTTTGAAAAGAAACAAGATCTTCGCTACGGGGAGAATCCTCACCAAAAAGCAGCGTTTTATCGTAAGCCATTAGGACCGACGACATCTATTGCACAAGCAGAACAGCTTCACGGTAAAGAATTATCTTATAACAACATCAATGATGCGGATGCGGCAGTAGCTATCGTAAAAGAGTTCGATGAGCCGGCTGTTGTTGCGATTAAACATATGAACCCTTGTGGTGTTGGTGTTGGAGAAACGATTGAGCAAGCGTATGACAAAGCATATGAAGCAGATCCAGTTTCCATCTTCGGCGGTATCATTGCAGCTAACCGCGAAGTAGATCGCGAAACGGCTTTAAAAATGAAAGAAATTTTCTTAGAAATTATTATTGCACCGTCATTTACTGAGGAAGCTTTAGAAATTTTAACAACGAAGAAGAATTTAAGATTATTAACGTTACCGATTGAAAAAGCGAATAAAGCGGAGCTTCGACTGACGACGATCCACGGTGGTGCACTCGTTCAAGAAGAAGATACATTCGGATTAGACGAAGCTAATATTAGTGTAGCAACGAAGCGCGAGCCGACGGAAGAAGAGTGGAAAGCACTGAAATTAGCTTGGAAAGTTGTAAAGCACGTTAAATCGAACGCAATCGTATTAGCTAAAAACGAAATGACAATCGGTGTAGGTGCAGGTCAGATGAACCGTGTTGGTGCTGCTAAAATTGCGATTGAGCAAGCAGGACAACAAGCTACAGGTGCAGTATTGGGTTCTGATGCGTTCTTCCCAATGAGTGATACAGTAGAAGAAGCAGGAAAAGCTGGAATTACGGCCATTATCCAACCAGGTGGATCCATTCGTGATGAGGATTCAATTGCGAAGGCTGATGAGTTAGGGATCGCTATGGTATTTACAGGGGTTCGTCATTTTAAACACTAATCAGACGGAGGGAATGTTTCATGAAAGTATTAATCGTAGGTAGTGGTGGACGCGAACATACAATGGCTTGGAAGGTCGCACAAAGCCAGAAAGTAACTCAAGTATTTGTTGCACCAGGAAATGCAGGAATGAAAGATGTTGCTACCATTGTTGAAATACCTGAAAATGACCACGAACAACTGATTGAATTTGCTAAAAAAGAGCAAATTGATTTAACGATTGTCGGACCAGAAGCACCGCTATTAGATGGGATTGTCAATCGCTTTAAAGAAGCGGGCTTAAAGATCTTTGGCCCGGAAAAAGAAGCGGCTTTAATCGAGGGAAGTAAATCGTTTGCTAAAGAGATCATGCATAAATACAAAATCCCAACAGGTTATTATGAGACATTCACTTCCTATGGAGAAGCAAAAGCATACGTAGAAGAAAAGGGAGCACCTATAGTCATTAAAGCCGATGGATTGGCAGCGGGTAAAGGGGTTGTCGTGGCAATGACGATTGAAGAAGCGACAAACGCTCTTTACGAAATGCTTGAAAATAATCAATTTGGAAAAGCAAGTGCGAAAGTAGTAATCGAGGAGTACTTAGCAGGAGAAGAGCTTTCATTAATGGCCTTCGTTCATGGTGATGTTGTCCTTCCGATGGTTGGAGCTCAAGATCATAAGCGTGCTTATGACAATGATGAAGGGCCGAATACAGGTGGTATGGGCGCGTATTCACCAGTACCGCAATTTAACGAAGCTTCCGTTCAAGAAGCAGTCGAAAAGGTGTTACAACCAATGGCTGACGCAATGATTTCAGAAGGGCGCAGCTTTACTGGAATTCTATATGCTGGTTTAATGATGACAGATCAAGGACCTAAAGTGATTGAGTTTAATGCCCGTTTTGGAGACCCTGAAACCCAGGTTGTTTTACCTCGCTTAGTGACGGATATGGTGGATGTTATTAATGGACTTCTAGCTGGCGAAAAAGTGGAATTAGAATGGTCCGATGAAGCAGTTGTCGGTGTTGTAATGGCTTCAAAAGGATATCCATTAGCTTATGAAAAAGGTGCAGCAATTGACGGATTCCAAGCACTAGATCCGCAAACGCTTGTTTTCCATGCTGGAACGAAATTAGAAAATAATCAGTTTGTAACAAATGGTGGACGAGTCTTACTGGTTGCTCGTAAAGACAACAGCTTGCAAGCGGCTCAAGAAAAAGTGTACGAAGAGATTACTAACGTAAAAAGTGCTGGCTTGTTTTATCGTAAAGACATTGGAAACAAAGCTATCGGGCGCGCTTTTTCCTCATAAACAAATAAATAATGGCAACAATTGAACCAATGATTGATGCGTAAACAAATAAAGAATCAATAGCAAATTCCATGGGATTTCATCTCCTTTATAATAAGAGGCTTTACTCAATATTGTTGAGTTAGCCTCTTTTTTATAATAGCTATGTTAACGACATGATATAGTTAAAATACGTTGAATTTAGGCTCAACCGTAATTTCAACGCCTTTTCAGCAACTGGAAGGTTGAAATACGAGATGTTACGATCGTGAACATCAGCAGAAATAACTCAAAAGTTGAGAAATTGTTCCCTTACAAAAAATTAGCGGACACCAAGGCCGTTATTTCTATAAAAAGTATGCTAAGATAACGGACTCAGGGGCCGTTATTTACTAATTCTTGAGATGTTTATAAAGGATTCCAAGCAAATAGCGTCCTCTCAGTCCGCTAAACTCCAAAAGTAGAGAAATTCTTTAAAATAACGGCCTGAGAGTCCGCTAAAAAGGAAAATCTATCATTAGTTTTAGCGTAAGATGTCTAGCGCAAGCCCCCAGCGCCTAGCGAGACATCCCTCACCTCCGTACGATAAGTCAACATCGACTTACTTGGCTATCGTCGTGTTTCCTTTATCTCCTACGGTTCAGTCCAGTCCGTACGTCGCTAACCGGTCGCTTGTGCTTTTCGTGTCTAGCTCCAGGTGCCATCGGCTCGAGGTCGCTTCGATCCATCAAGCGTGTCTAAAGGGGGCAAGACACTTATTGCTGGCCCTCCAGCGCTTGTCGCCGATAAGCAGGCACCTTGCGCTTTTCTTATCATGATTTAGTTCGCTATCTCATACAGTAATAAACGACCCTTATAAAGTATCAACCGTTTCTTGCAGCTTTTCACTGTCAATATTCGTTTGTTGTTCATTGTTTTGTTTTTTAATTTGTACGACTTGTTCTTCAAACATGTATGTTAAAGGACAAAAACGAGTAATTCCTTCTGCTACCTTCATTGCACCCATCATAGCTACAAACAATGGCATACTTCTATATGGTTTTTTAACTAGCTTTGCTGTAGCCCAAGCAAGAATAGTAAAGCCGCAAGTTATTCGAACAAATGCATTAATCATCCCAATATTTGGTTTCAATTCACTGACAACACCTTTCTGACAGATTATTTTGTAAAATTTCAAATAAATTGCATATCTTTAATGTGTTAAACGGTGAAAATATGGTACGATAATATAAATTAGCTCAAGTAGAAATGGGTGAAGTTAAAATGGCTGAACGTATCTATCGTTGGACAAAGAAACTTTTAAGACAACAACTAGCGGTCATTCGTGGAGAGTTAGCCCCTACTGTTGTATTAAAAAATGCAACTTATCTTAATAGTGTAAGAAAGAAATGGCTTAAGGCCCATATATGGATTTACGAAGATCGAATTGTCTATGTGGGCAACCAAATGCCTGAACAATTTAAAGGAACTTCAATTATTGATTGCAGCGACCAATATATCGTACCAGGGTATATTGAACCGCATGCTCATCCTTTTCAGTTATATAATCCCCAGAGCTTTGCTAAATATGCATCGACTCGAGGGACGACAACATTGATTAATGATAACCTTATGTTCTTTTTACATCTTGAAAAAAAGAAAGCGCTTACGCTAATCGAAGAGTTAGATAGGCTGCCGACCTCGATGTACTGGTGGTGTCGTTACGACGCACAGACCGAATTAGACGGGGAGGAAGAGTGTTTTTCTAATTCGAGAATGAAAGCATGGCTCGAACACCATCTTGTTGTTCAAGGTGGAGAACTGACGTCTTGGCCAAAAGTGTTAGCCGGGGATGACTCCATTCTTCATTGGATGCAAGAGACAAGGCGCTTGCGAAAACCCATTGAGGGTCATTTTCCAGGAGCTTCTGAACGAACGCTTACTCAAATGGCACTATTAGGGGTGACTTCAGATCACGAAGCGATGACTGGTGAGGATGCGGTGATGAGGTTAAACCTGGGGTACACGACATCTTTAAGGCACTCCTCCATTCGCCCTGATTTACCAAGATTGTTAAAAGAAATGTTAGAATTGGGTGTAGATGATTTTACGAACTGCTTACTAACTACGGATGGTTCAACTCCAACCTTTTATGAACAAGGAGTCATTGATCATATGATTCAAATTGCAATCGAAAGCGGTGTTCCTCTAGTCGAAGCTTACAATATGGCTTCTTACAATGTGGCTAAATACTATAATTTAGACTACAAAATTGGAATGATTGCGCCAGGACGTATTGCACACCTTAACTTTTTATCAGAAAAAGACAACCCTATACCGACTTCAGTAATGGCAAAAGGTCAATGGGTTGTTCGTGATAACGAGATCGTTGAAAGTGATGACGTTTTTCCATGGAATAAGTACGAGATGGGGCCACTGCAGTTAGATTGGGACATTACAGAAGAGGATCTTCATTTTTCGATGCCGATGGGTATTGAATTAGTGAACTCTGTTATTTTGAAGCCATTTCAAATTTCAGTTGAAGGTACTGGTGAAAACTTATCAAAGGAACACTGTGAGAGCTTTTTTGTTCTGCTCGACCGAAAAGGAAAATGGCGAATCAATACGATTATAAAAGGATTTGGTAATAAAGTTTCTGGTTTTGCGAGTTCCTTTTCGAATACAGGTGATATTGTAGTAATCGGTAAAAATAAAACAGATATGATGTTTGCCTTTGAACAATTGAAACAACAAGGAGGAGGTATTGTCCTTGTTGAAGATGGTGAAGTCATTTGTAATATTCCTTTAAGGTTAATGGGAATTATGTCCGATCAATCAATGGAAGAAGTAGTTGAGCAAGAAAAGGAACTTGTCCGAGAATTAAAGAAGCGCGGTTATGCTTACGAGGATCCTATTTATAGTTTATTATTTTTCTCATCTACACATTTACCGTACATTCGGGTAACGCAACATGGAATTTATGACGTTTATAATAAAAAAGTACTCTTTCCTTCAATTATGCGTTAAACTATTAAAGAACATTATTATAATGGGTCAAAGGTCGTGTAATCATTGAAGAAATCATCGAAACTTTTATTAACAGCCGTGTTAGCTATATCAATAAGCATGACAGGGTGCAAAAAGGATAAAGAAACGGTTCAAGAAGATATTGATCCTGTTAAACAGGAGGAGTCGCAAGAAGAGGTTGTTGAGTATGAGACAATCTTTCCTCTAACAGGTGTTCCAACTGATGCAGCAATCGACCATCGACCATATGCTGTAACGATCAATAATCATCGTCAAGCGAGACCTCAGTCAGGTTTGTTAGAGGCAGATGTTGTATATGAAGTTCTTTCAGAATATGAAATCACTCGTCTTGTCGCAATCTATCATAGTATGCAGCCAGAAAACGTTGGACCAGTGCGAAGTGCGCGAGGGTACCACATTGACTTAGCAAAGGGCTATGATGCGTTTTTCGTAAGTCATGGATGGAGTCCGGACGCAAAAGAAAGGCTGCTTATCCAAAATGAGACAGATTACCTAAATGGGATGGAAGGCAATAATGACGGAGCTCTGTTTAAACGTTCATCTGATCGAAAAGCGCCTCACAATTCATATATTACGTATGATAATATTGTGAAGGGATTAGAAGCGAAAGGGTATCATCTAATGGGTGAACCGGCACCGCTAGCCTTCTATGAAAATGATGATGTTGAACTTGAAGGAAGCACTGCTGAAAGCGTAACGATCGACTATCACAAGCTTTATGATGTAACTTATAAGTATGATGAAGCGAAAAATACATTTTCACGGTATAATGGATCTTATCATGCTGTAGATTATGATACGGCAGAACCACTTGCGATCCATAACATCTTTGTAGTGGAAACCAAGCATGAAGTTATAGATGAACAAGGTCGACGTAAAATCGATTTAACATCAGGTGGAAAAGGACTGTTGTTACAAAAAGGTGTAGCAATAGAAGTAGATTGGGTGAATAAAAACGGCAAAATTCTGCCTGAGAAAAATGGTGAGCTGGTGAAGTTTGTACCAGGTCAGACGTGGATTAATATTATTCCAGAAAAGATTGAACAGCGAGTAATTATTGAAGAATAGGAAGAGGTGAAATCATTGCAAATTAATAAGTTACGAGGGAAAGAATTAGACCAACTATTTAATGCAATCTTATCGCTAAATGATTTAGAGGAATGTTATCAGTTTTTTGATGACTTATGTACAATAAATGAGATCCAATCGTTAGCACAACGTCTAGAAGTAGCACGTATGCTTCAATTAGGTAACACGTATCATAAAATTGAGACAGAAACAGGCGCAAGTACCGCTACGATTTCAAGAGTAAAACGTTGTCTTAACTATGGTAACGACGGCTATAAAATGACGTTAGACCGAGTTCACGGCGAAACCAAAGAAGACGAAGAAAAAGAATAAAAGATTAAAACGGTGCCAGGCACCTTCAACACTGCAAAGTGTTAAAGGTGCCTGGCACCTCTTTTTGCTTAAATAGTTATATGCTTGAATTGTTTGACTTGGAAAAGACCTGTATCGGTTAGTTTCAAGTCGGGGATTACGGGTAAGGCTAAGAATGACAAAGTTAAAAAGGGATTAAAGCTACCTAAAAATCCTACTTCAGTCAGTGCGGTATTTAACGAATTGATTTGTTTTAAAGTCTCCTCGTAGTGCTGTTCCGTTAATAATCCGCAAATCGGTAATGGCAGGGTGCTAACTGACTTACCATTTTTAACGATCGCTATTCCTCCCTGCATTTCTTTGATTTTAGAAATTGCTTCTATCATGTCGTCATCATTCGTGCCACAAACAATTATATTATGTGAGTCATGAGCGATCGTCGTTGCAATGGCACCTTCCTTAAACCGCATGCCTTTAACGATTCCGAGTCCAATGTTTCCTGTTGCATGATGCCGCTCAATAACCGCCAATTTCAGCTGGTCCTTTTCTATAGAAGGAATAAATAAGCCATCTGCAATATCCACTTCTTCACTAATATGATTCGTAATTAGAGAATTAGGAATGACTTCAATGATGTTCGCCGTTTTCCGACTCAGTGAGATATTCAAATCCTCTTTCGTAACAGGCTTTAAGTTGACACTTTTTATTAGAGAAGGAGGTATTGCTATTTCCTTATGACTCGTAGCACTTTCTATAAGTTCTCTTTTCTTAACGATGTGCTCGCCTTTTAAAAACACGTCCTCAATGACAACCTGATTTAGATCGGAAAGAATGAGCAAGTCAGCATCAAAACCCGGCGCAACTGCTCCTTTGTTTTGTAGTTGGAAACATTCTGCAGCATTAATGGTTGCCATTGAAATCGCTTGTATCGGATCTAAGCCCTCGGCTATCGCTAAGCGAACATTGTGATCTATGCTTCCTTCATCTAAAAGGTCATCTAAATGTTTATCATCGGTTACGAATAAGCAGCGCCTTGAGTTCCGTTCTGTTACAACCGGAAGCAGCGCTTTTAAATCTTTAGCAACGGATCCTTCTCTAATCATTAAATACATTCCGCGCTGCAATCGAATTTTAGCTTCTTCTACATTCACAGCTTCGTGATCCGTTTGAATGCCTGCGGCTCGATATGTATTAATTCCATATTGATCTAAACCAGCTGCGTGGCCATCGATTAATTTGCCGTGGTCCGCCGCAGAAATTAGCTTGTTCACCATTTTCTCACTGCCATTTAAAACTGCAGGAAAATCCATCACTTCGGCAAGCCCTAACACATTTTGGTCGTTATAAAAAGGAGCAATATCTTCTGCTTCAAGGACAGCACCGGCATTTTCAAAAGAAGTAGCTGGTACACAAGATGGTATCATAAAATAAATATCTAACAGAGACTCCCGGCTGCTATCAATTAAATATTGAATACCTTCTGTTCCTGCAACATTTGCAATTTCATGAGGATCGGCAATCAATGTAGTCACCCCATGTGGAACAAGCACTTTTTCTAGCTGCTGCGGGGTAAGCATGGACGATTCGATATGGACATGACCATCGGTAAAAGCAGGACAAATATAACCGCCCTGAGCATCAAATGTTGAGTTACCTTCATATGAGCCAATTCCAACGATTTTTCCATTTGTAATCGCAACGTCTTCTTCGATGATTTCCCCGTTAAACACATCAATTATTTTTCCATTCGTAATTACAAGATCAGCTTTTTTAGCTTTTGATGCGCTGTGAATATAATCATAGATGTTATTGCCAATATCCAATTAAAAACCTCCTTATGGTTCGCACCCTAATCATTTTGTATAGTATACCAACCTCGATTTTAAAATGTTAGTTTTTGGTCCAAAAATGTACCAATATTTTTTTCAAGAGTGTCCCCTTAGATTGCTGTCTGATTTTTGATATAATCATTCAGTGAGATAAATGTTTCGATGATGGAGGAAATAGTCATGCTTGAATATAAAGAATGGAAGCATGCCTTTAAATTAGATCCGAATAAAGATATCAGCGATGAAGATTTAGAGGCAATTTGTGAGTCTGGGACAGATGGGATTATTGTAGGAGGAACAGATGGAGTAACCCTTGATAATACCCTAAGTTTATTAGCGAGAATTCGCCGGTATTCTGTACCTTGTGCGTTAGAAGTTTCAAATCTAGAATCATTGACACCAGGATTTGACCATTATTTTATTCCAACCGTTTTAAACAGTAATGATACGCAGTGGATCACGAAACTTCATCATCAAGCTGTAAAAGAGTATGGTCCAATTATGAATTGGGATGAGATTGTGATGGAAGGGTACTGTATTCTTAATTCAGATGCAAAAGTTGCCCAACTTACGAATTCAGATACTAATTTGCAAGAAGAAGATGTTGTTGCGTATGCTCGAATGGCAGAGCATATGTACCATTTACCTATATTTTATATTGAATATAGTGGAACGTACGGAGATGTATCAGTTGTAGAGGCGGTAAAAGATGTGGTGAAAGATACCCGTGTATTTTACGGCGGGGGCATAACCAATGCAAATCAAGCTGAAGAAATGGCACAGTTTGCTGATACGGTCATCGTAGGAAATATCATCTATGATAATATAAAAGCTGCACTTACTACGGTTCAAGCCGTAAAAAAATAGAGTTGTTGTTAAACAAAGAGTACAGTAAAATATAGAATAAGAACATATGTTTGGTGGTGGGAAAGTGCAAAGTAAGTTAATGGAAAAGTTGTTAGCAGGATTAAACCCAGAACAAAGGAAAGCTGTCCAGCACACAGACGGTCCTTTATTATTAATGGCTGGTGCTGGAAGTGGAAAAACGAGAGTATTAACTCATCGAATTGCTTATATTATTCGAGAAAAAGGAGTAGCCCCGTATAATATTCTAGCGATTACATTTACAAATAAAGCAGCCCGTGAAATGAAAGATCGTGTAGCGCAAATTGTAGGAGGAACAGCAGAGAACATTTGGATCTCAACCTTCCACTCGATGTGCGTTCGTATTTTAAGAAGAGATATTGATCGAATTGGTTTTAGTAGAAACTTCACAATCTTAGATGGATCCGATCAACTGTCTGTTATAAAACAAATATTAAAAACGAAAAATATCGATCCGAAAAAGTTTGAGCCGAGAAGTATTCTAGGCACGATCAGCTCAGCTAAAAATGAATTAAAACGGGCAGAAGAATTCTCAAAAACGGCAAGCAGTTTATATGACCAAACAGCTGCAGAAGTATATGTAGAATATGAAAAACAACTAAAGAAAAACCAATCATTAGATTTTGATGATTTAATTATGACGACGATTCGATTATTTAAGTTAGTGCCTGAAGTACTAGAGTTTTATCAAAGAAAGTTTCAATATATTCACGTCGATGAGTATCAAGATACAAACAAAGCACAATATGTATTAGTTAATATGCTCGCAGAAAAGTATAAAAACATTTGTGTTGTTGGGGACTCGGATCAGTCGATTTATCGCTGGCGTGGAGCCGATATTGCAAACATTCTTTCATTTGAACAAGATTATCCAACAGCGACGGTTATACTGTTAGAGCAAAATTACCGATCAACCAAAACCATTCTAGAAGCAGCAAACAAAGTGATTGAAAACAACTCAAAGAGAAAACCGAAAAGGCTTTGGACTGAAAATGACGAAGGATGTAAAATTGTCCGCTATGAAGCCGATACGGAGCAAGATGAAGCATACTACGTTATTGGGAAAATAAAAGAAGTAACACGAAATGGCCATAGTAATTCTGATATAGCAATCCTTTACCGTACGAATGCACAATCGCGTGTAATGGAGGAATTACTCGTTAAATCAAACATTGAATATAACATCGTTGGTGGAACGAAATTCTATGATCGTAAAGAAATCAAAGATGTGTTGGCCTACTTACGTCTAATTGCCAATCCTGATGATGATATTAGTTTACAACGTATTATCAACGTCCCTAAGCGGGGAATAGGAGCTGCAACAGTTGACCGTATACTAGAATATGGAGCGGACCAAGGCATCTCCATGTTTAAAGTATTACAAGAAATTGAACAAGTCGGCCTAAGTGCGAGAGTTGTCGGTAAGCTCGAAGATTTCTCACAACAGATGAACAACTGGATTAATATGCAAGAGTACTTATCTGTTACTGAATTAGTAGAAGAAGTGATTGAGAAATCAGGCTATCGAGACATGTTAAAAAATGAAAAAACATTAGAAGCACAAAGTCGTTTAGAAAATATTGATGAGTTTTTATCGGTAACAGTTGAGTTTGAAAAAAGTAGTGACGACAAATCGTTAATTGCCTTTTTAACCGATCTTGCTCTTGTTGCTGATATTGACAAACTTGATGAAGATACTGAAAAACCAACCGAAGTGGTCACGTTAATGACGATGCACTCGGCAAAGGGATTAGAATTCCCGATTGTGTTTATTATTGGAATGGAAGAAGGCGTTTTCCCTCATAGCCGATCTCTCTTTGAAGAAGAAGAAATGGAAGAAGAACGCCGCTTAGCATATGTAGGGATTACTCGAGCGGAGCAGCAATTATTTTTAACGAATGCAAGAAGCCGTACGTTATTTGGACGAACAAGTACCAATGCTCCTTCTCGTTTCTTAAAAGAAATCCCAGAGTCATGTCTAGAAGAACCGGCAAAACCTGAACCGGTCTGGGCAAAAACATCACGACCAAGCTCATTTAGTGCTCCTAAACGAAATGTTGCATCTACTCGACCGGTCGCTTCCTCATCAGGTGGAGAAGGCTTCCAGTGGTCTGTAGGTGATAAAGCGGAGCACGGGAAGTGGGGAATTGGTACCGTAGTCAGTACAAAAGGCGAAGGTGAACATATCGAACTTGATATTGCCTTTCCAAAACCAGTAGGTGTTAAACGATTAGTTGCCAAATTTGCCCCAATCAAAAAGGTGTAATGAAAGGACGATTACATGGAAAAGCATGAAGCGAAATCTCGGATCGACCAATTAAGAGAGCTTCTAAATGAATATGGTCATCACTACTATGTATTGGACAAGCCAATCGTTTCTGACGCGGAGTATGACCAACTAATGCAAGAGCTTATCTCTTTAGAGGAACAACATCCAGAGTTTTTAACAGATGATTCTCCTACCGTTCGTGTTGGAGGAGAACCACTGCCATTTTTTGATAAGGTACAACATGATGTTCCTATGTTAAGCTTAGGAAATGCATTTAATGAAGAGGATTTACGCGATTTTGATCGTCGTGTGAAACAAGGGTTAAACGGTGCTGAACCGACATATAGCTGCGAATTAAAAATAGATGGCCTGGCGGTTTCGCTCAAGTATGAACAAGGAAAGTTTACCCGCGGGGCTACTCGCGGAGATGGATCTGTCGGCGAAGACATTACCCAAAACTTAAAAACGATCCGTTCGATCCCATTGCGACTAAAGGAAGAAGTGACTTTAGAAGTTCGCGGCGAAGCATTTATGCCGAAACGTTCATTTGAAAAATTAAACGAAGCAAAAGAGGCCGCTGGAGAAGAAAAGTTCGCCAACCCTAGAAATGCCGCTGCTGGTTCGCTTCGTCAATTAGACCCAAAAATAGCGGCAAAACGTAATCTTGATATCTTTTTATATTCACTCGGTCGAATTGAAAACGATCAGATTACTTCCCATCATCAAGCATTGAATTATTTACAAGATTTAGGATTAAAGATTAATCAAGAAAGCCGCCATTGTAAAACCATCGATGAAGTCATTGACTATGTTCAAAGCTGGGTGGAGAAAAGGCCAAACTTGCCATATGAAATTGATGGTATTGTAATTAAGGTGGATGAGCTTGACCAACAGAAAACACTTGGATTTACAGCAAAAAGTCCACGTTGGGCGATTGCTTATAAGTTCCCAGCTGAAGAAGTGGTTACAAAGTTAATTGGGATCGACTTGAATGTCGGGCGGACAGGAGTAGTTACTCCAACAGCTCTGCTAGAACCTGTTACAGTTGCTGGTACTACTGTGAAGAGAGCTTCATTGCACAATGAAGACCTAATTCGTGAAAAAGATATTAAAATCGGTGATTCCGTTGTCGTAAAAAAAGCAGGTGACATCATCCCAGAGGTTGTGAATGTACTTCTTGAATTACGGACAGGAGAAGAGAAAAATTTTCATATGCCGACACATTGTCCTGAATGTGAAAGTGAACTCGTCCGCCTTGAGGGTGAAGTAGCATTACGCTGTATTAATCCAAAGTGTCCGGCGCAAATCCGTGAAGGGTTAACTCATTTCGTTTCTCGTAACGCAATGAATATCGACGGATTAGGTGAACGAGTCATAGCACAACTTTTCGTTGAAGGGCTTGTAGAAGATGTTGCTGATATTTATAAGCTAGAGAGAGCGCGATTGCTGCAACTCGAAAGAATGGGTGAGAAATCGGTTGATAACTTACTCAGTGCCATCGAAGCTACAAAAGAAAACTCACTTGAAAAATTACTATTTGGTCTAGGAATCCGTTTTGTTGGTGCAAAAGCGGCGAAAACGTTAGCGATGCACTTTGAGACGATCGAAGCACTTCAAGAAGCTGATTACGAAACATTGAAAGCAGTAAACGAAATTGGTGAAAAAATGGCCAATTCAATAGTGAACTACTTTCAGCAGGAAGAAGTAATCGAATTAATCAATGAGCTAAAAGAACTAGGTGTGAGTATGACATATAAAGGGCCGAAGCTTCCGTCTGCTGAAGACGTTCAGGAAAGTCCGTTTTTAGGTAAAACGATTGTACTTACAGGGAAATTAGCTCAGTTAACAAGGGATGAAGCAAAAGAAAAAGTCGAAGCTCTAGGTGGAAAAGTAACTGGAAGTGTCAGTAAAAAAACCGATCTAGTAATTGCTGGTGAAGATGCAGGCTCTAAATTAGAAAAAGCTCAACAGTTAGGGATTACGGTATGGAGTGAAGAACAATTTATCCAAGAAACGACTAACTAGTTTGGTTAGATGAATAACCCTCCTCTTAAATAAACGTTTGTTTAAGAGGAGGTTTACTACGGAGTAGGAGTGATGAAGATGATTAAACGAGCGATACCCTTTGCTCTTTGCAGCGTCATCTTTTTGTCAGGTTGTTTTCCTTTTTTACAGCCAGAGGAACAGTTAATAGAAGAGGAAGAACAAGGGGAAGACCAAATTGTTGAATTGAGCCCGGAAGTATATACACCTGAAAACTACTATCGGAGTGTTCTATATGATGGGTCTTATACGCATGGTGAAAGTAGAGGCTTTAGTAATGCTGTCGTATACAATCGTCTTGATATCGAACAGCTAGAGTTAGGTTTAATGGGGCTGGCTAACGAAAGATTTGATCCAGAAAAGTATTTCTTTAGGGAAGGCCAGTTTATCTCTCGTGATGAACTTAATAATTGGTTAATGCGAAATCATGAAGACGATAATCCTTTAGGTTTAAATCCGCCTCTCGGATCAGGGGATACGCTAAGAGATCAAGAAGAAAACCAACCTCGTTATTTATCGCACATATTAGAACATAATTATTTGGTAGAAAATTCAAACGGACAGCTGGAGTTAGGTGGAGTGGTCATTGGCCTGTCTATGAATACGGTTTATAACTATCGTATTTTTGATGATCAAGGAAGAATTTATCGATACGAAGTTGATATTGATCAAAATAAAATGGAGGCTGAAGGAAAGCGAATGGCTGAAGAAATTGTTGCTCGTTTGCGCTCTCCTAATCGTGAAGAAGGGGCCTTAGAAAATGTTCCAATTATCGTCGCATTGTTTCAAGAAGAAAGACGAGAAGCAATTGTTCCCGGAAATTTCATCATGAAGGGTATTGCTGAGCCGCAACGTCAAGTTGACAGATGGCAAGCAATTAATCATAAGTACTATTTTTATCCTTCTACTCGTGCAAACAATGAGCAGCGAAATGATGCGGAACGTTTCTTAAAGTTTAAAGAAGAAATCAATGATTTCTTTGATAACTATGTCGGTGTCGTAGGTAAAGGGTTTTATAAAGATGAACAGCTTACAGAACTGACGATAGAAATTCCGATTCGTTTCCAAGGGAAGGCTGAAATCATTGCACTTACACAATTTTCAGCCGATCGAATTGCACAACGTTTTCCAAGTAACCTAAAAATACAAGTATATATTACATCTGTATCTGGACATGAGGCTCTTATTGTTCGCAATCCGAATGAAGATCCTTTTATCCATATTTACAGATAACGCAGTTTAAGTTCTTAAGCAAAAGAGCGTTAGTTGAAGAAAAAGTTAATAAAACACCAAAAACGCAGAGGGTGAATAAAACCACTGCGTTTTTTTTGTATGATTTTATTGTATAAAATTAGGCGATTAACTCTGTTACTCCTTTGTAAATGTAGTTTTCTAATTCACAATCCACTTTTTTTGTGTGTCGAAAATCTAGGAAAGGAAAACTCTTTACTTTTTATAATGCTATTTTCAAAGTTTGGGCGGATAGGCAAGCTACGAAAACGTGCTTTAGGCAATAAGTTACTGTATAAGATGAAGGGAGTGAGAAAATGGGCAGGCGAATAAATCATACTGAAAATGACGTGAACGCGTTAGCGAGGCTCATGCTGGCCGAAGCGATTGGTGAAGGCGTCGAAGGGATGGATATGGTAGGAACGGTTGTGGCCAATCGGGTTGAGGCAGACTGTGAACCTGACTTCAGAAATTTACGCAATATCAGACATGCTATCTATCATGAGATACCAGGAACTGGAATACCTCACTTTGAACCTGTTTTAAATGGAGCCTTGTATACACAGCGTCCCACAGAGGAGGACCTGCAGAGGGCCAGGAATATATTGAATGGTCATAGGAATCCTCGAGCCCGAATGAACTTGTGGTTTTTTAATCCGAGTCCAGGGCAAGCATTTCGTGACCCTTGTACCCCAACGATGCCAAGATCGCCCATGACGCAGTTCGATTTTGCACACAAGAATCATTGTTTTTATGTCGGTATACCGGGCTACTGCCCTGAGTTTTATCGATGATTAATAAAAAGGAGATGAACTTATCATGACTTGCGGAAACTCTAGTTATAATCCAATGAGCTTTTCCCCTGGTTTTTATCCGTCTACTATGATGCAAGCACCTGCTATACAACAACCAACTGGCTTCCCGATGGGTATGCATTCTGGACCTGCATATAATGTGCCTGTTGTTCCGATGGGAACTGGACAGATGCTGCCGACAGGCAGGGTGGAAGAATCATTTATTGAAAATATCCTGCGCTTTAACAAAGGCAAGGTTGGTACATTCTACTTTACTTACCAAGGGAACAATAGATGGAATGCAATGGTTTACCAAGGTCGTGTGGAAACGGCTGGCCGTGACCATATTATCATTAGTGATCCTGCCAGCGGTAAACGCTACCTGCTGCTGATGGCAAATCTCGATTGGGTAGAGTTTGATGAACGAATTAACTATCCTCACATGGAAATAAGTCCGGCTGTCCAATTGGATGTATCGGAGTGATGTTGTAGAACTCTAAAACCAGCTGCCATTTAGTTTTTTAATCATGTTCCTAATGTTTAATAGTATCATCGTTGCTGTGCTCAGCTTTTGGATCGTGACGATCATCTCTGCGCCTGGTGTATAGCAAAGTAAATAACTGAAACTTCTTGGCGACTGAAAGGTCGCCTTTTCTCATTTTCAGCTCTTCCTCATCAAACAAAACGGCACAGAATTATTATTCAATTAAATGAATAGTTACTATATATAGTGTGCTATAAACCATATTTTTGAAATTTATTGCTGTATCAATATTCATTCACTTTTAGGTGTAATAATCATTTAAATGTTCGTACATCTTTAATATGTTAAAGTATTAGAAGCGTCCTCATTCAACCTCATTCAATTATAATGGATCTGTTTAAAAGTCAATTGAAAATATTTTGAACATTGTCAGGAAGTTAGGTGCATAGATTTTGCATAAAGGGGGTGTAGGAATGGAACATCAACTAACGTTGGCTACATCTGTTTTACTATGGGTTCCCATGCTTTTATTAATTGTTTTTTCATTAGTAAGTTTGATTAAAGAAAGGAGAGAATAACTTTGGAGGTTGCAACGTTATTTACGTTTATAATTTATCTTGTTGGAATGTTGGCTATAGGAATTGTTGCTTATCGTTTAACTAACAATCTATCTGACTACGTCTTAGGCGGTCGCAGGCTTAATGGAAGTGTTGCTGCATTAAGTGCGGGTGCTTCGGATATGAGTAGTTGGTTGCTTTTAGGTTTACCAGGTGCTCTTTATATCGGTGGAATGGGTGAAATTTGGATAGCGGTAGGCCTTGCAATTGGTGCGTATCTAAACTGGCAGTATATTGCTGCTCGTTTAAGAAAGTATACAGAAGTCGCAAATGATTCTATTACTCTACCAGACTTCTTCGAAAATCGGTTTCACGACAAATCAAAGATCCTTCGAGTGGTGTCAGCCCTAGTTATTCTGCTGTTTTTTGCCTTTTATACATCAGCAGGACTTGTGGGGGGCGCGTTGTTGTTTGAAGCTTCTTTTGGAATGACTTATACTCAAGCACTTTGGATTGGTGCGATTGTTATCATTTCTTACACCTTTTTAGGTGGCTTTTTAGCGGTTAGTTGGACAGATTTCTTTCAAGGGATTTTGATGTTTCTTGCATTAATAATTGTTCCGGTTGTTGCTGTATCTAAATTAGGTGGTTGGCAATCAACGCTAAATGCTGTCGGTGAAATTGATCCTGCCTATTTAGATGCGTTCCAAGGGGCTACTATTTTAGGAGTTATTTCATTATTAGCGTGGGGATTAGGTTACTTTGGTCAACCTCATATCATAACGAGGTTCATGGCTGTAAAATCAGTAAAGGAAATTCCCAAAGCACGCTTTATAGGGATGACGTGGATGGTTCTCGCATTATTTGGAGCTATTTTTACAGGTTTTGTTGGGATTGCCTACTTTTCAGTGAACGGACCAGAAGCAGCCATTTCAGCTGGGGCTCATGAGACGGTATTTATCTTGTTTACTCAAGTTTTATTCGATCCTTGGGTAGCAGGCTTCCTTCTTGCTGCTATACTAGCTGCGATTATGAGTACAATTGATTCGCAGTTGCTTGTTTCGTCAAGTGCTTTAGCTGAAGATTTTTATAAAGGCATGATACGAAAAAGTGCTTCAGAAAAAGAGCTCGTTTGGGTTGGGAGATTAGGTGTTGTTGCCATTGCGGTGATCGCCATCATTCTCGCCTACAATCCAAATAATTCAGTATTAAATTTAGTCGGTTATGCTTGGGCAGGGTTTGGTGCAGCATTCGGACCACTGATCATTTTCTCTTTATTCTGGAAAAGGATGACACGCAATGGAGCTCTTGCTGGTATGCTTACGGGGGGAATTACGGTTGTAGTATGGGATCTCTTATCAACACCTCCAAATGGTCCGGATGGAACGCCGCTGCCGCAATCAGAAGCGATTATTCCGTTTGGGCTCTATGAAATCGTTCCAGGGTTTATCTTTGCTGTCATTGCGATTGTAATCGTTAGTTTACTAGGCAAGGTACCTAACCAAAAGATTCAAGAAGAGTTTGAGCGAGCAAGATTATAACAGAAGCTCTGGCATACTGACTCGTTTTAGAATTTTTTAAAGGTTAATCAATCAGGCAAACCTTGAGGATAAATCTACTATCCTCAAGGTTTTTTAATAGATTTCTTGAGATTAAAGACTTGAATGAGTGAAAATTGGAGAACCTAATACTTTCTGTAATATTTCGATAATTTGTCAAGTGTTGTTATAATGGGGTTTATTGCCTATTACTACGTAATTTGGTATGATCTATTTATTGTGAAAATGAACGATTTTTGGAGGTGGAAGGATGGCACGTATCACAAAGGACGAGGTGAAGCATGTCGCGAACTTGGCACGCTTATCTGTTACAGAAGAAGAAGCTGAGATGTTTACAAAACAACTAGATGCAATCATCTCATTTGCTGAGCAGCTAAATGAGTTAGATACGGATGGCATTGAAGCGACAACGCATGTATTAGATGTGAGAAATGTAATGCGTGAAGATGAGGTAAGAGAATCGTTACCGAGGGAAGAGGTATTAAAGAACGCACCAGATGAGCAGGATGGACAAGTTAAAGTTCCGTCGATCCTTGAGTAGAGGAGGGGTATAAATGTCGTTATTAGAAGGAAGTATTTCAGAAATACATAATCGTTTACATAATAAAGAAGTATCTGTTTCAGAACTCGTAAATGCATCTTACGACAGAATTCAAGCTGTTGATGAGAAAGTTAAGGCATTTATTACGTTAGACGAGGAAAAAGCAAGAAATTATGCAAAAACATTAGATGAGGCACTCAGTTCAAATGATAAAAGAGGTCTCCTTTTTGGGATTCCAGCCGGTATCAAGGACAATATCGTCACAAGAGGGTTAACGACCACTTGTTCAAGTAAATTATTAGCTAATTTCGAGCCTATGCATAATGCAACTGTAATTGAACATTTGCAAGGTGCTCAGTCTGTAACGATCGGTAAGTTGAATATGGATGAATTTGCAATGGGGTCTTCTACGGAAAACTCTGGATTTTTTAATACAAAAAATCCATGGAATACTGATTATGTTCCTGGTGGTTCTAGTGGAGGTTCTGCAGCATCTGTAGCAGCTGGAGAAGTTGTGTTCTCATTAGGTTCAGATACTGGAGGATCGATTCGCCAACCTGCATCCTATTGTGGAGTAGTTGGACTCAAACCAACGTATGGACGTGTTTCGCGTTTTGGACTCGTTGCTTTTGCATCTTCTTTAGATCAAATTGGGCCGATTACTCGTTCGGTTGAAGATAATGCTTTAGTTCTTCAAGTGCTTGCAGGCTACGACAAAATGGATTCTACTTCAGCGAATGTAGAAACATCGGACTACCTTTCAGCGCTGACAGGTGAAGTAAAGGGATTAAGAATTGCTGTACCAAAAGAGTATTTGGCTGAAGGTGTTAACGAAGATGTGAAAAACCGTATTTTAGAGTCACTAAAAGTGCTTGAAGGAATGGGTGCTACATGGGAAGAAGTTTCCCTGCCTCATTCTAAATATGCAGTTGCCACGTACTATTTACTAGCTTCTTCTGAGGCTTCTGCTAATTTAGCTCGTTTTGACGGTGTGCGCTATGGTGTACGTTCAGATAACGCTGCAAACTTAATTGAAATGTATAAAGAAACACGAAGTAAAGGTTTCGGTGATGAAGTGAAGCGCCGAATTATGCTTGGGACGTATGCATTAAGTTCTGGCTACTACGATGCTTACTATAAGAAAGCTCAAAAAGTTCGTACTTTAATTAAAAAAGACTTTGAAGATGTTTTTGAAAACTATGATGTGATTATTGGGCCAACAGCACCGACAACGGCATTTAAAATTGGTGAGAAGATCAATGATCCATTAACTATGTATGCGAACGATATTTTAACGATCCCAGTGAACTTAGCAGGTGTTCCAGCTATTTCAGTTCCATGCGGTTTAGGGGAAAATGGAATGCCAATCGGATTACAAATTATCGGTAAGCATTTTGATGAGAATACCGTTTACCGCGTAGCTCATGCATTTGAGCAAGCAACAGAACATCATAAAGCGAAACCGGAACTTTAAGGGGGGATAAACAAATGAAATTCGAAACGGTAATTGGATTAGAAGTCCACGTCGAGTTAAAGACAAATTCAAAAATCTTTTGTGGCTGTTCGACTGAGTTTGGTGCCCCGCCGAATACACACACATGTCCAATTTGTTTAGGACATCCAGGAGTACTGCCAGTTTTAAATAAGCAAGCTGTTGAATATGCAATGCGAGCGTCGATTGCGTTAAATTGTGAAATCGCAGAAGAAACAACGTTCGATCGAAAAAATTATTTCTACCCAGACAGTCCAAAAGCGTATCAAATTTCTCAGTTTGATAAACCAATCGGGGAACACGGATCGATTGAAATTGAGGTGAACGGTGAGAAGAAAACGATTGGGATCACACGGATTCACCTTGAAGAGGACGCAGGAAAACTTACACACTCAGAGTACGGTGACTACTCGTTAGTTGACTTTAATCGTGTAGGAACGCCGTTAATTGAAATTGTATCTGAACCTGATATCCGGACACCGGAAGAAGCCTATGCTTACTTGGAAAAATTAAAAGCAATCCTTGAATACACGGAAGTCTCTGACTGTAAAATGGAAGAAGGATCATTACGTTGTGATGCTAACATTTCTCTTCGTCCAGTTGGACAAAAAGAATTCGGTACAAAAACAGAGCTTAAGAATTTAAACTCATTTGCTAACGTTCAGAAGGGCTTAGCGTATGAGGAAGTTCGTCAAGAAAGAGAACTGTTGGAAGGAAACGTGATTCATCAAGAAACTCGTCGTTGGGATGATGGTAAGAAAGAAACGATCTTAATGCGTGTAAAAGAAGGATCAGATGACTACCGTTACTTCCCGGATCCAGATCTCGTCTCTATTTTTATTGATGAGGAGTGGAAAGAGCGTGTCCAAAGCCAAATCCCAGAGCTTCCTCATGAGCGCCAAGCTCGTTATATAGCTGAGCTAAACCTTTCAGATTATGACGCGCAAGTATTGACGGCTTCAAAGGCGATGTCAGATTTCTTTGAAAAGACATTAGCTCAAGGCGGCGATGCAAAACAAGTGGCTAACTGGTTAATGGGTGATGTGTCAGCGTACTTAAATTCAAATAACAAAGAAATTGGTGAGGTACCATTAACACCTGAAAGCCTTACAAAAATGATCTCTTTGATTGAAAAAGGAACGATTTCATCGAAGATTGCTAAAACAGTCTTTAAAGAAATGATCGAAAATGGCGGCGATCCAGAAACGATCGTAAAAGAAAAAGGACTCGTGCAAATTTCAGATGAAGGAGAATTGCGCAGCATCGTTGTAGCTATTCTTGATAATAATCAACAATCTGTAGATGATTTTAAAGCAGGAAAACAAAAAGCGATTGGTTTCTTAGTCGGTCAAGTGATGAAAGAAACAAAAGGGAAAGCTAACCCGCCAATGGTTAACAAGCTAATTACTGAGGAGATTGGCAAACGTTAAGCTTGGTATGATGAATATGCAAATAGGGAACACACAGGCCCTTATTTTGTCCACAACGGTGAATTTCTTAGTAATAGGGCATTAAGAGGTCGTTATTTAGTACTAATTGTTACGTTTTTTTAACGGTTTTAAGCAAATAAGGCCTCTGGAGTCCACAAGTGACCTAAAAAGGTGATTTCCGTTAAAATAAGGACCTTATGAGCCCGTAAAAAAAAGCAACGAACAAATAAGTCAGAGTAATTTACAAAATTGCAGTTTTTTCATACAAAAACGGTCTCGATAGTGTTTAGGAGTAATACTTCCAACACTATTAGAGACCGTTTTTTATATATTAATATTCGAAGGTGTCTAGCGCATCGTCCATCGAGACTTTACTAAACGGGCGGTAGCACTTTTCTAAATTAGTTTTATGTTGGATTGGGTCGTTCTTTCATTACAGTTTCTTTCTTCCGTTCTTTTAGTTTTTTAGGACCCATTTCAGCATTTAAAGATTTAACCATTGAGAAGGCCATCGCAATTAGAACAAACGTTAAAGGAAACGCACTAACGATAATCGCCGTTTGTAAGCCTGCTAATCCACCAGTATACATTAAGATGGAAGCTGAGGCTGCTAATAGGATCCCCCACACATATTTAATAATATTGGGCGGCTCTAAACTTCCATTTGTCGTTTGCATACCAAGTACAAATGTAGCTGAATCAGCGGATGTAATAAAGAAAACGGTAATTAAAAACAGGGTAATAATAATCAACAAGGCACTTAGCGGCAGCTGTTGAAAAACTAGAAATAAAGCTGTTTCAAGAGTTTGCTCGGAGATTGGAATACCTAAATTGTATTCAAGATGAATACCGGTACCGCCAAAAACGGCAAACCATAAAGCACAGACAATCGTTGGAATAAATAAAACAGCCACTACGAACTCTCTAACGGTACGCCCTCTCGAAACACGTGCAATAAATGTCCCGACAAACGGAGCCCATGCAATCCACCACGCCCAATAAAAAATCGTCCATCCTTGTATCCAAGCCGCATTATCCGCATTAAAAGGGGCCAATCGTAATCCCATCGCAGGTAAATTTTGAATATAAGAACCTAAAGTTGTAGTAAAAAGCTCTAACAAGAACACAGTAGGACCAAGGAAAAGTACACCGAAAAATAAAAGTACGGCTAATATCATATTTGTATTGCTCAAATATTTAATCCCTCTTTTAATTCCAGTGCCGGCTGAAATGAGGAACAGCACTGTGATGATTGCTATAATTACCAGTTGAATACTAAATGTATTAGGAATACCGGTAACGTAGCTCAGTCCTCCATTAATTTGAGCTGCACCTAGACCGAGGGAAGCAGCAACCCCAAAGATGGTAGCAAAGACCGCAACGACATCAATCACTCCGCCAATCGGTCCTTTTGTTTTCTCTCCTAATATCGGATATAACGTAGCACTAATTAATCCAGGATAACCTTTTCTGAATTTAAAATAAGCCAGTCCTAACGCAATCGTAGCGTAAATTGCCCACGCATGAAATCCCCAGTGGAGATATGTATACCTTAAAGCCTGAGTAGCTGCCGCACTCGTCCCAGCCTCGCCTAAAGGAGGGTTAGCAAAGTGCGAAATTGGCTCAGAGACACCGAAAAAAAGGAGACCAATACCCATCCCAGCGCTAAACAACATCGCAAACCAAGTCGGTCGACTGAACTCTGGTTTATCCTCATCTTTCCCGAGTTTTATTTTACCGTAGCGACTGAAAATGAGAAACAAAGCAAAGATAAGAAAGAAAGTAGCCGCTAGTTGGTAGAACCAACCAAAGTTTTGTAAAAAGAAGCCTAATGTAACATCCATAACACTAGTTAACTGATTTGGTAATAGGACACCCCAAAGTACGAATACAATTGCAATTACAACAGATATCCAGAATACCTTAGTCGCTTTCTCCATATGTACACGCTCCTTCCGTTTACCATAGTTTTTCTTGGTTTTTATTTCTTTATGTGTTTTTAAAACGTTTGGTAATATGTAGTAGAGTTGCATAGTTATAAGCAAATCGAAATTTTGTTAAAGCGCTAAAATTTTGCAGGATAATTTAAAGTGCACATTAATTGGTTTATTTTCTATAATGATGAAAATTGGTACTAACGCGAAAGAAATTCAGCATATCTTTTTCCGAACAAATAGGGAGAGGGTGCAAAGATGGAATGGGAAATGGTGGTTTCAATTTTATATGAATTTGGTTATGGGGGCTTATTTCTGTGGCTTTGGCTAGGAATGTTTATTTTTCCTGTTCCTAATGAAGTCATTGTAATAAGTATCGGGTGGTTATCTCACGGTTATTTAGAAGCTATTCCAGCTTTTGCCGCAGCTTACTTTGGTATTATTGCTGCCACGACAACGACATTTTTATTGGGTCGGTTTGCTGGCGCCCCTCTTCTAAACAAATTGAAAAACAGAAGTGTTATAAGAAAAGGCAAGAAAATGATTGATGATCATGGCACCTATGCACTGGTTTTCTGTGGCTTTTTTGCTGGATTACGACATGCGATTCCGTTTTTATGCGGAACTCGGAAATTATCATTCGTAACATTTGCGGTAGTTTCATATACTAGTTGTTTCATATGGTGTTCTCTTTACTTTGCGTTTGGACGATTTATCCTTGTTACTGGGATTGAAAACCTACAACAGCACAATCTATACCTGGTTTCGGTTGTTGTTTTTGCGATTGCTGTCGTCGGCTTTTTCTTAAGAAATCTCTTTCGAAGTAAGAGAGAGGATGAAGCAACAACCTATACAAGTTAGTAAATTTTGAAATTAATTTTAAAAAATAAAATAGTTTGTCTTTGAAATATTTCGGTACCCGTAATAAGATATAGGTATCGATTTTTTATTTTTTTGCAGAAGTCGAAGCCGCCTACCAGAGGAGCTGCTACATATTAGATTTAACATTTATAAACAATAGGCGTAACCAAGCATGCATTTTATTAAGGAGTTGTTGCACATGAAGGCAATTATTAATGCACATATTTTAGGTGAAAATGAAATCACAAAAGGGACACTTTTATTTAAAGACGGAAAACTAATTAGTGTTGGGAAAGAAGAAGATGTAGAGATTCCAGCAGAAGCAGAAGTCATTGATGCAAAAGGAAGATACGTGACGCCTGGATTTATTGATGCACATACCCACTTAGGAATTGATGAAGAAGGTGTACGTTGGGAAGGGCAAGATTATAACGAAACAACTTCAGCTGTAACGCCGCATTTACGTGCGATGGATGGAATTTATCCGTATGACCAAGGGTTCCATGATGCGGTAGCATCAGGAGTTACAACAGCTCAAGTATTACCGGGGAGTGCAAATGTCATTGGCGGTTTAACAGTCTGTATTAAAATTAGACTTGGAAAATCAGTTGATGAGATGGTTGTCCGTCAGCCGTCAGGATTAAAAATTGCCCTTGGTGAAAACCCTAAAGGAGCTCACGGTAATCATGGAAGAGCACCTAAAACTAGAATGGCTGTTGCGGCTATCCTTCGTGAACAATTTTCTAAAGCGAAGCACTATATGGAAAAGAAGAAAAACGGGGAGAATGTGTTTGATTTTGAATTAGAGGCTTTACAACTAGCTCTTGAAAAGAAAATTCCTGTTCGTGCTCATGCGCACCGTGCCGATGATATTATGACAGTAATTCGAATTGCCAAAGAGTTTGATTTGGATTTAAGTGTCGAACATACAACAGAAGGACATCAAATTACCCACTTGTTAGCGGAAAGTGGTGCGAAGTTTACAGTCGGCCCTACGATTTCAAGCCGTAGTAAAGTAGAGTTAAGAGATAAAGGCTGGCAGACATATAAAGCTTTAGAAGAGGCGAATATTCCATTTGCCATGACGACAGATCACCCTGTTATTCCGATCCAGTACTTGCAAACCTCTGTAAGCATTGCTGTAAAAGAAGGTTTGTCAGAACTGACGGCATTAAAATCAGTAACAGAACATGCAGCTTCCGTATTAGGTATTGAAGATCGTACAGGTACACTCGAAGTGGGAAAAGATGCTGACATCGTGATTTGGGATGCGCATCCGCTAAGAGAAAATAGCTACGCATGGAAGACGTTTGTAGATGGGGAGCTTGTGTACGAGCAAGACGAAAAGTAAAAAGATGCATTAAAAGGGATGTCAGAAAAAGTTGTGTGATATCACTTGTGTAAGAAGCATGTATCCCTTATCATACAAGTTAGTAGATTGTAATAAGATGGATATTACTTCATAAAAGTGGGAGATAGTATGAAACGAGCCCGAATTATATATAATCCGACGTCCGGAAGAGAGCAAATGCGTAAAAGTTTGCCGTATGTATTAGAGCGACTTGAAAAGGCTGGCTATGAAGCTTCTGCCCATGCAACGACAGGGGAAGGTTGTGCAATTAAGGCGGCTAGGTCAGCAGGTGAAAGAGGCTTTGATTTAGTTATTGCTGCTGGAGGAGATGGGACAATCTTTGAAGTGGTCAATGGGTTAGCAGAATTAGAACAACGTCCATTGCTTGGGTTAATACCTGGTGGTACGACGAATGATTTTGCAAGAGCCCTTCATATCCCAAGAGATATCGTAGAAGCTTGTGATGTGTTGTGCGGGGAGCACCAGCAACCGATCGATGTTGGCAAAGTAGGCAGTCAATACTTTATTAACATAGCAGCAGGCGGAACACTAACAGAATTAACGTATGAAGTGCCTAGTAAATTAAAAACGTTAATGGGACAACTCGCTTATTATATAAAAGGATTAGAAAAGTTACCGTCCATTTCACCGACTTCTGTAAGAATTGAATATGACGGAAAGCTATTTGAAGGCGAAATCATGATGTTTTTAGTGTCTAATACCAATTCAGTCGGCGGGTTTGAAAAACTAGCGCCTGATGCCTCAATCCAAGACGGGTTATTTGATTTAATTATCGTTAAAAAAACATCATTCCCTGAATTTATTCGAATCGGTGGTCTCGCGATGCGCGGTGAGCACATGAACCACCCAAAAGTTATCTATACACAAGCTAACCGGATTAAGGTTTATGTTGAAGGAGACATGCAGTTAAACCTTGACGGTGAATATGGCGGGATGTTACCAGGCGAATTTGTCAATCTGTATCAACATTTTCAAATCCTGTGTCCTCCAAAAAAATAAACCAACAAAAAGAGCATTACGATGCTCTTTTTTGTTTGTCTCCAATAACAGCGTTAAGGGAATACTGTTGGGAGCGCTAAAAGTTTATAAGTAAGTCAAAGTTTTTTATATACATTTAGTTATGCTACAATCATGGGAGCATATTTCGGACGTAAAGGAAGAGAGATAATGAGTAAAAATAATATACCAGTTCAAAAAAACCAACAATATGAAGTAGTATTTGAAGATTTAACCCATGAAGGAGCAGCCGTTGCCAAAATTGATGGCTATACCCTTTTTGTACCTAAAGCTCTTCCCGGTGAACGTGGAGTTGTAAAAGTAACAAAAGTTAACAAAGGATACGGATTTGGCCGATTAATGGAACGACTAGAAACGAGTGAGCACCGAGCGGAACCACCTTGTCCTGTCTATCATCAGTGTGGTGGCTGTCAATTGCAGCATTTAAGCTATGACGCCCAACTGAGACAAAAGCAAAAGATGGTACAAGATGTACTTGAGAGAATAGGTAAGATTTCAGATATTCCAGTGCACCCCACATTAGGTATGGAAGACCCATGGAGGTATCGCAACAAGGCTCAAGTTCCCGTGGCGACAAGAGAGGGTGGGCTGGTTGCTGGATTTTATCAAGAAAGGACCCACCATATCATAGACATGGACGAGTGTTTAATTCAACAAGAAGCAAATGATAAAGTCGTTCAAACCGTGAAAGACATTGCAAATAAGCTTCATATTAAAGGATATGATGAAGAAAAGCATAAAGGTGTATTACGTCATGTTGTAGCCAGATACGGGTTAGTCACGAAAGAAGTCATGGTTGTCCTTGTTACAAGAACCATTGATTTACCTCATAAAGAGCAGCTCATTTCAGATATACGAGAGCGACTTCCAGAAGTGAAATCGATCGTACATAACATAAATAGTAAGAGGACCAATGTGATTTTTGGTGATCAAACCGATATTCTTTGGGGTGAAGAGTATATTTATGATTATATTGGTGAAGTGAAATTTGCGATTTCTGCAAGATCGTTTTATCAAGTCAATCCTGAGCAAACAAAAGTGTTATATGATAAAGCGTTAGAATATGCACACTTGTCAAGTGAGGATACGGTAATTGATGCGTATTGTGGAATTGGGACGATTTCGTTATTTTTAGCACAAAAAGCGAAGCACGTCTACGGTGTAGAGATTGTACCTCAAGCCATTGATGATGCGAAGCGAAATGCAGAATTAAACAACATAGATAATGTCGACTTTGCCGTCGGTGAAGCAGAAAAAGTTATCCCGTGGTGGCACGCCCAAGGTATTCGTGCAGATGTCATCGTCGTAGATCCACCGCGAAAAGGCTGTGACGAAGCGTTACTGAATACCATTATTCAGATGAAACCGAAGCGAGTAGTGTATGTTAGCTGTAATCCAGCAACATTAGCCCGCGATTTACGAGTACTTGAAGACGGCGGTTATCAAACGAAAGAAGTTCAACCTGTCGACATGTTCCCTCATACGATGCATGTTGAAAGTGTTGCGGTGTTAGAATTGAAATAAGACCATTAAATCAAAGGATGAAACGATGAGCAAAGAAGCGAAGTTAAAAATAAAACAAAAGTTTGTTAATGAGTATAGAAACGGGTATCCGTTGCTATCGAAAGAAGCCGTTAGTAACTTGAGAGACGTTACAGTTGAAGGAACAATTGTCCAACTAGTCGATGAAAAAAGTCATTTTATTGCTAAAGGCTATTACGGAAAACAGAACAAAGGGTTTGGCTGGGTCCTTTCAAAAGAACAGAATGAAACCTTCGATCAAACATTTTTTGAAGCTAAACTCTCTGGAGCATTTAAACATCGAAATCACTTATTCAATGACCCAGAAACGACAGCATTCCGAGTGTTCAATGGCGAAGGTGATGGCATCGGTGGTTTAACGATTGAGTACTTTGACGGTTATTACTTAATTCATTGGTACAATCAAGGGATTTATGAATTTAAGGATGAAATTATTCGAGCCCTTCAAACGGTTGTAGAGTTTAAGGCGATTTATCAAAAAAAGCGATTTGCAACAGCTGGAAAATACATTGAGGAAGATGATTTTGTTACAGGTGAACAAGGTCAATTCCCTATTTTTGTGAAAGAAAATGGCGTACGCTTTGCGATCTACTTAAATGAAGGAGCAATGGTGGGAGTGTTTTTAGACCAGCGTGAAGTGAGAAAAGCCATTCGGGACAAGTATGCGAAAGGAAAAACGGTCTTAAATACCTTTTCCTATACCGGTGCCTTTTCCGTTTTCGCCGCTCTTGGTGGGGCTAAGAAAACGACGAGTGTCGATCTAGCTAATCGTAGTTTGAGTAAGACGATTGAACAGTTTAGTATTAACGATATTGATTATGAAGCACAGGATATTATTGTGGAAGATGTTTTCCATTATTTTAAATATGCGGGAAAGAAAAATTTAAAGTTTGATATGGTCGTTTTAGATCCGCCTAGTTTTGCAAGGTCCAAGAAACATACGTTTAGTGCGGCAAAAGATTATACGAATTTATTGAAAGAAACGATTGCAATTACAGAAGATAATGGCGTCATTGTAGCTTCTACTAATTGCAGTTCGTTTGGAATGGGTAAGTTTAAAAGTATGATCGAGAAAGCATTTAAGGAAATGAATGGAAAGTTTAAGTACTTGGAAGAGTATTCGCTGCCAAGTGATTTTAAGACATTAAAAGAGTTTCCAGAAGGGAACTACTTGAAGGTAGTATTTATTGAAAAGATAAAAGGATAAAATAAACGAAGTACCGTGCATGTATTTGGGCACGGTACTTCGTTTATTTTATAAAGGTTGTTCAAGATTACCTGGATAATCACAATATTCTACGATGGTTCCTTCTGTATCAGCAGGGTTTAAGTAAATTAATCTTCGTCCATGTTTATTGATCCTTAATGTATCTTCTAGCGTTCGAATTCCTTGTTGTTTCAATTCTATTAAAGCTTCATCAAGGTTATTTACTCGGTATGCGATATGATGAACACCTTTGCCTTTTTGTTTAATAAACCGGGTAATAGGTGAAGTCGTATTATTCGTTGGAGCTAATAACTCGACTTTATCACCATTAATATCCAAAATGGCAATTTCACTCTCAACACCTTTGGCATCACTTCTATACCTGTCTATTAGTGTCCCGCCTAATATGTTCTTGTAAAATGAAAGACTTTTATCTAAATCTCTTACAGCTATACCAATATGGTCAATTACTTTTTCCACTTGTTCCACTCCTCCAATTTAAGTTTGACTCGATTTAATGTATTGTTTAGTATAATCGATTTATTTTATTTTTGTTAGAGAGGGAGTTTTTATGAAGCAAACTTATTATGCAGTAATTTTTGACTTAGACGGAGTATTGGCTGATACAGTTGAATACCACTACTTAGCAACAAAACGAGTAGCCGACGAGTTGGATATTCCTTTTGATAGAGTGCTTAATCAAAAAATGCAAGGAATGAGTCGAGCTTCGTTGATTGAAGCACTTGTTAAAAATAGCGACTCTTCATTTACTTCAGAGCAGAAAGAAGAACTAGGGAACCGGAAGAATGAATACTATCAACAACTGATTGGACGCATTACACGTAAAGACATCTTACCGGGGATGGCCAACTTTCTGGAACAATTAAAACAAAATGACATAAAGCTAGCCATCGCTTCTGCTAGCTCTAACGCAAAAACCGTGTTAAACCATTTAGAAATCAGCCATTTTTTTGAGCACATCGTGGATATTCGCGATGTCCAAAAGATGAAACCTGATCCGGAAATTTTCTTAAAAGCAGCCGATGCCTTGCATGTTTCATACGAGAATTGTATTGCGATTGAAGATAGTGAAGCTGGAATTAAGGCGATTAAACAAACACCGATGTTTTCAATTGGGGTAGGTACTCATGCAGCGGTAAAAGCAGCCGATTGGCATGTGAATGACACGAGTGAAATTACGTATGAAAAGCTGACAGAAATTGTGGTACTAGGCGATTCGTTTCGTTCTTAATTATTTTGGTGTCCATCTGTAATTTTGTAGCATCGTATGGATTTATTTTCGTTTTGAACTTGGTTTAGCGGACACACAGGCCTTTATTTAAGAAGAAACCATCTATTCTATTTAGTTACAGGACTCAGAAGCCCTTATTTATTACTGTTTGTGATGTTTTTGAATGGTTTTAAGCAAATAAAGGCCACTCAGTCCGCAAGATATTAAAATTAGGTGATTTACCCTAGAATAAGGTCCTCTCAGTCCGCTAAATTGCTAGCCTGCACGATTCAATAATTAGCGTATCAGAATCAAGGCCGAATGGAACGTTGCAGATAAGAGCTTATCTTAAATCGCTATTACGGAACATTTTCCTTTATCCAGTCATCAATTAGTTTATGTTACATAGCTTCTAATAAGGGTAGTTTCAAATAAACGTTAGAAAAAGCATGTTTGTAAACCAAACGGCAACACCCTCAAACGACATGAAAAATTGAGGAGGCGACGTTTACATGACTGAGATGGACAGAGTGTTAGCTAAGGATGAGAAGTATGTCTGGCATGCAATGAAGCCGTATAACCCTGAGGCTACAATGGTTGTTCAGGAAGCAAGTGGGGCTTGGATAACAGATACAGATGGAAAAAGGTACTTAGATGCGATGGCCGGATTATGGTGTGTTAATGCGGGGTACGGGAGAACGGAGTTTGCCGATGCAGCCCATGACCAGTTGAAAAAGTTAGCGTATTATCCGTTAACACAAAGTCATTTGCCTGCGATTGAATTAGCTGAAAAGCTTAATAATATGTTAGAAGATGATTATGTTTTCTTCTTTTCGAACAGCGGATCTGAAGCGAATGAAACGGCTTTTAAAATTGCGAGACAGTATCATGCACAAAAAGGAGACCATCATCGACATAAGATCATTTCTCGATATCGTTCGTACCATGGAAATACGATTGCGACTTTAGCTGCAACAGGGCAGGCTCAACGTAAATATAAGTATGAACCGTTAGCTTCGGGCTTTATCCATGTCCCGCCGCCAGACTCGTACCGCTCGCCGGAAGATTCTTCTGCCACACCAAGAGAATTAAAGTCGGTTCAAGCTATAGAACAAGTCATGACTTGGGAGCTAAGTGAAACGATTGCTGCTGTGATTATGGAGCCGATTATTACAGGCGGCGGTATTTTAATTCCACCCGATGGATATATGACAGGGGTTAAAGAAGTTTGTGAAGAACATGGCGCTCTGTTAATGGTCGATGAAGTAATTTGTGGCTTTGGAAGAACGGGTAAGCCATTCGGTTTTATGAATTATGGAGTCAAACCTGACATCATAACGATGGCCAAAGGGATTACAAGTGGATATTTACCATTAGCAGCAACAGCGGTGAAGCGGGAAATCTATGAAGCGTTTAAAGGTTCAGAGGAATATGATTATTTTCGTCATGTGAATACGTTTGGCGGGAGTCCTGCTTCTTGCGCAGTTGCTCTTAAAAACCTAGAAATAATGGAAAAAGAAAACCTGTTTGAGCGCTCCAAGCAAGTGGGAGAGCAAACGCTGACAAAGCTTAGGAATGCAATAGCTGACCACCCGAATGTTGGTGATGTTCGAGGAAAAGGTCTATTAATGGGTATCGAGCTAGTAACCTGCAAAGAGACGAAAGAGCCTCTTAATGTAAAACTAGTAAACCAAATTTTAAGTGCTTGTAAAAATGAAGGATTAATTTTAGCGAAAAACGGGGCAACGGTAGCGGGGTATAATAATGTGATATCCATTTCGCCTCCACTCACTATTGAAGAAAAGGATCTTGATTTCCTGATTTCAACCGTTAAAAAGGCGATTGACCAGTTATAAAGAGAGAGTAGAAAAAACAGGCGGTAAGCCTGTTTTTTCTTTACAAATCTATTAATGTGTATTTAGGTTTTCAGCCTTTTCGGTTAACGACGTTGATAAGTAGGTGAGGCTTCTCGTTGCTGTATTAATTTCCTGAATCGCGGCAATGATTTCATCAATATCTTTTTTGTTGTTTTGAAACATTGTCGAGTATTGGTCCATTTCCATCCCAACTGTAGTTAAGCCGTTTTTTACGGTTTTTAAACTGATATTTGATGTTTTAGTAGATTGCGTCATGAGGTTCATTGTATTCGTTAAACTAGTGATGTTTTCATTACTATCTTTTACAAGTGAAATAATGTCATTGCTAAGTTGTTTGGAAGATTCGGCTAGTTTGCGCACTTCGGTTGCTACAACAGAAAAGCCTTTCCCATGTTCCCCTGCACGTGCTGCTTCAATAGAGGCATTTAAAGCGAGTAAATTGGTTTGATCGGCAATCTTTTCAATTTCAGCGGTCATCGTGTTAATTTGATTTGAGATCGATTTCATATCCTCAATTTTTTCTAACGAGATATTCACTTCTGTCATTAAAGTAGAAAAGGAATTCTCCATCTCAACCATATCATGTTCACTTTTTGTCATTAAGTTTTTAAGGTTTTGACTGCTTTTAACGGTACTTTCAGTGTCGTTCCCAATCCTCACAGCTTTTTCAGCCGTTTCCGTCGTTGTTGCTTCAGTTTGCTCAATAGTCGCGGCTAATTCTTGGCTAATAGCTGTTAATTCCTCTTGAAGCTGGTAGTTTGCGCGATTGAGAGATTCGATTTCATTGATACGGCTTTGAATATATGTGTCAACAATCATTTGAGAGTCAAAATTAATGGCATGTGTGACAGCTATAATAGCCCTGCCTAGTTTTTCCGGTTCATGTTCGAGATGCTTGACGAGTTGGGGGATCAGCAAGGTTTGAAAAAGTTGGTAAGTAGCTAAAAACCACCCAATAGGAAGCTCTCCTTTATTATGAGCACCGCCGATTCTTTCACGTTGTAATATGTATTGGTCGTTTATTTCTCCAGAAAAAATGGATCTTAAGTAAAAATGAAACACCTCAAACAATCGTTCACGTGAAGAATGGGTCGTTGCTATTTTTTCAAGCATTGGAAATTGAAGAACGTGGTCCAATGTTTTATTCAAAAGTTGATCCGAGAGTTGTAAGACGACTGGCTGTAATTCCTTTAATAAGAGAGCATGGTCTTTATAAAATGTCATGTACTGAAGGCGTAATTCTTTTTGTTTATCGGATAGTTTAAAAGAATCCCCCGTTGGAAGCTCAAGTTTTGGTTGATATTCTTCTTTCTTTTTTAATTGAAATAACATACCATCCCAACCTTTCTAGGTTTTTCGTACTAGTTCTTGTGCTATAAATATACAATATATGTATAAGTTTTGTCTATGTATTTATAAGAGTTTTTATATAAAAGATAAAATTATAAATAGAATAAGATATTATTTAGACTTGTCTCATATCTATATAGAAGCATGTATAGATAAGGAGAGTCTCATGAAAACATTTTTTAAAGGTGCACTTCTATTAGTTATTGCGGCATTTTTGAGTGAGTGCCTTGAGTTTGTTATTAACATGGTATTGGCTCGAGAATTAGGGGATGAAGCGCTAGGGCGTTATATGTCCATTCTCCCAACGATTATTTTAATTGTTGTTCTCGCCAGTATAGAACTGCCAATATCCATTTCTAAGTTTATTGCGGAGCAAGATAAAAAATATCATCTCAACATGTTGCAACATACACTAAGGTTTACGTTGTTATTCACAATTATTTTTGTCCTGCTCGTTACAGTTGTTCTACCGTTTATTCCTGTGTTCGATCGTTATCATCCGATGATTCGCTGGCTGATTATTTTATTAATCCCAATCATCTCACTATCCTCAGTAGCTAGAGGATACTTTATGGGCTCACATCGAATGGGGAAGATCGCATTATCTAACTTTTTACGACGCGCAGCTCAACTGATATTACTAGTGATCCTTTTCCAGTGGTTTAATTTTGAACATGAATTAGCGATCCTCATTGCGATATGTACGTTAATTGGCAGTGAGTTAATTGTATTTTTATATTTAATAACCGCCTATTTTCTACAGTTAAATTCTTTGAAAAAGGAACCTAGTGAAAAGATAAGTGGAAAGACCGTACGGCAGCAATTGCTAGCCGTTTCTATTCCAACGACAGGTGTTCGAATTTTTCATGCGGTAACATTTGCTATAAAACCTTTTTTAATCAAAGCAGCTTTACTTAATTCAGGGTTAACTGAGGCAGTAGCAATGGCCCAATATGGTAAATTAGCAGGTGTGGCCTTTACAATCGGTTTCTTTCCTGCATTTATTGCGCATTCCTTGCTAATCGTTCTCATTCCGACGGTTTCTGAAGCCTATGCCAAACGAGACTTTATCAAACTACAAACACTATTACAGAAAGTAATGCTATTTACTTTCTTTTATGGACTCGTAGCAGTCACTATTTTCTATGTGTACGCTGAGCCGCTAACGACCTTGTTCTTTGAGTCGTCTCGAGCAGCGGGATACCTGCAGCTATTATGTCTTTACTTTTTATTTCACTATTTCGTTATGCCGATGCAAGCGTATTTAATTGGTCTTGGACTGGTAAAGGATGCGTTTCTTCATGCGGTTTGGGCAACGATTATTTCATTTGCTTTAATGTATTTCCTCGGTTCAATGGAGCAGCTGCAAATGCAAGGTATCATCATTGGAATGAACACAGGAGTTGTATTATTGACTTTGATGCACTACGTTACCATTTGTAATAAAATAGGATCAACATTACTGCTGCGAGCACCATCTCATTTTAAGTATTAAAGATGTTTTTCTTTTATAGATTTAGGCAATACCGGTAGTATGAAAGGAAGGAGAGGTAACATGAACTGGATAAAAATACTGCTTAGTGTAAGTATGATCTTTTTCTTTGCAGCGTGCGGTAATGCAGAGGAACCTCGGGAAGAATTGCCGGCTGAAGAAGAGCCGATTGAAGAACCAAATGGTGAGGTCGTTGAGGAAGAACCGGCTGAAAAAGAAGAGCCGGCTGCTGAAGCAGATGAGCTAACGTTTAAAGATATTATTGAAGAGTATGACGTTCTTTCGAGTTTTGAAACGGATGGTCCGGGGACAGGTTTAGGACTAGGAATGAATGTTCTTTATAAAGATGAGGATCTCGCTTTTGTTTCGGGACACCAAGCACATGCGCTAGGGCATTTTAGGTTATTAAAAGTCGATCACGAGCAACAAAAGGTCATCGTTACTCACCAATTTTCTGAGGAACAGTATGAAATTTATGAAGAATTGCAAACAAAGGTTCAAGAAGAGGGAGAGCAGGCTGCTTTTGAATGGATGAAAGCACAAGACTCGAATTTCAATGAACTGTTTTTTACATCCGACATTCCGCCCAACACGACAACGGTAACTTGGAATGATCAAGAGTGGGAAGCGATTGAAGTCGAAATAAAAGACGGTGATGAAAAGTATGTATTTGCAAAAGGCAAAGGACTTATCCAAATTCATTATCAAAGCGAATTAGCCCAGGAGATATTTGGAGAAGTTCGAGTAGCGGAGCGAATAGAAGGAGAATAACTTTAAGAAGGCTGTCACATAGGTGGCAGCCTTTTTTCTTTAATATAGAACTTCCAATTAAACCTAAAGGATACTCGGGTTCTTATGGTTACTATTCAACAAACCATATTGAACCTAAAAGAACCATTAGAGAAGTGATTATAATTTTATATACATATCTATAAAGCTAGCAGCAACCGATACGAGTACGATTAAGCATAAAACCCACACTATTTTTCAGAATATTTTAAATGCGCAATTAATTTGGCACGATCATTGCATTAAAAATAGTGAAAGAAAATTTAAGTGAAAAAGGGGAGATAGTAAGTGGTTGAAAAAAGTAAATGGCTATTGTTTTGCTTATTATTATTTATGCTGTTAGCCAGTGCAGTAGCATGCAGCTCCAACCCAACGACGGAGGAAAGTGTTGAAACGGATGACCAAACTGAAGAGAGTATAACAGAGGAGGCAGCTGAAGGAAAAGAGCTGACAATTGGTATAGAGGCAGAACCGACATCGTTAGATCCTTTTAATACGACAGATGGTAACTCAGCAACAGTCCAAAGTACGATGTTCGAAGGCTTACTAAGGTTTAATGAATATATGGAGTTAGTTCCTGTGTTAGCTAGAGATTACACCTATAACGATGACGCAACAGAGATTACATTCACCCTCCAAGAAGGTGTAGCGTTCCACGATGGTACTGCTTTTAATGCGGAAGTAGTAAAAGAAAATCTAGACTTTGTCCGCGATCGTGATAATGGTTTAGCACGTGCATCATTTTTCTCATTTATTAGTGAAGTAGTGGTAAATGATGAGTTCAGTGTGACGATTAAATCAGATGAACCGAACTCAGCCATGGCATCATACATGGCGCATGCTTCAGCTTCGTTTAAATCAATCGAAGAAATCGCTAAGAAGAAAGAAGACGAAAATTACAACTTAGACCGTAATCCTGTGGGAACCGGACCGTTTATTTTTGATGAATGGAGAGATAGTGAACACGTTGTTGTTCGTAAATTTGAAGAGTATTGGAATAGCAGTGAAGCGGCTAGAGTGGAAAGCATCACTTTCAGACCTGTCGTAGAGGCAAGTACACGAGTCAATATGTTAAAAACAGGTGAAGTCGACTTAATTTATCCAATACCGACTCTTAATGCAGCAGAGCTTGAAAACGATGCTGATATTGATTTATATGTAGGCTCTTCTACAGATGTGTTTTATATTGGTATGAACTTTAAGGAAGATAAATATCAAGATTTAAAAGTGCGTCAAGCGATGAACCATGCAGTGGATAAAGATGCTTTGATTGCACAAATCCTTGATGGTTATGGTCAAATCGCTGCTTCCGCTATTGCACCAGCAGTTTACGGATATTCGGGTCAAAGCATTTATGAGCACGACAAAGATTTGGCAAGAGAGTTAATGGCTGAAGCAGGTATAGAGGATGGCTTTAAGGCAACTCTTTGGACAAGAAATACAACTGAGTTCGTTTCTGTTGCAGAGTATGTAGCCATTCAACTGAGTGAGATTGGAATAGATGTTGAAGTTCAAGCATATGAAAGCGGAACATTGTTTGACATGCTGGATGCTGGTGAGAATACAGATCTTTGGATTGGACGCTGGTCGCCTGGAACTGGTGAAGCTGACTATGGGTTACGCCCTAACTTTGCATCCGATCGAGTCCCGCCGAACTTTAATAACTCTGGTTTTTATATTAATGAGGAATTAGATCAATTATTTGATGAGGCTTTACGTACACCGGATCAAGAAAAAGCGTTAAGTGTTTATGCTGATTTACAAAAGAAGATTTATGAAGATGCACCGTGGGTATTCTTGCACATCCCAGATACGATTATTGCAAAGGGTAAAAATGTTACAGGCATTTACGTATTACCGTCAGGAGCTGTTCATTTAAACCAAGCAGATAAGGAGTAATAGTAACAGTTACTTAGACTTTTTTTACTAAGAGCGTGACTCATAAGGTAATATCGGCTGCCTCAACCGCAACTGTAGTTTAATTGTGAAGGAGAAGGGCCAAGAATTTTATGAGTCACTCTCAAAACTCAAAGGTTCGCCTTTAGATTGAAGAGGTGAAAAGTATTGGCAAATTATATTATTAGAAGAATAGTTGGCATGATACCTATTTTATTTATCATAACGATAATCGCGTTCCTATTTGTTCACCTTACTCCGGGTGATCCAATCCGTATTATGTACGGAGCAGAGATTGATCAACAGGCTTATGAGTCCTTGCGTGAGAGAGAAGGCTTCAATGATCCTTTATACGTTCAGTATGGGAAGTATATGTATAACATGGTAGTACATGCTGATTTTGGCACCTCGTATCGTACGAAAACAGATGTCTCTTCAGAAATCATAAGACGATTTGGATATACATTTGTCTTAACGATATTGGCGATGTTCTGGGCCATTATGATCGGGGTATTTGTTGGGATTATTTCGGCAACAAAAAGAAATTCAGTGTGGGATCGATTAGGGATGGTTTCAACCATAAGTGCGTTAAGTGTACCTGAATTTTGGTTTGGCCTAATGGTGATGCAAATCTTTGCTGTTCAGCTTGGCTGGTTTCCGACAAGTGGTAGCGGCACGTTTCAGCATATTATTCTCCCGTCGATTACTCTCGGATTTGGGGTTGCGGCGACTATTGTTCGTTTTACTCGTTCAAGCGTATTAGAGGTAATGAGAGAAGACTATGTCAGAACGGCACGGGCAAAAGGACAAAAAGAGTCTGTTGTTATTTTGAGTCACGTACTTAGAAATGCCCTTATCCCCGTTGTTACGATGACAGGATTACAATTCGGTTTCTTAATCGGTGGGGCGGTTGTTGTGGAACAAGTTTTTGCTTGGCCTGGTTTGGGTTCCTATTTAATTGATGCCATACTTTCGAGAGATTATCCAGTTATTCAAGCTCTAATTTTATTGTTTTCCATGCAGTTTTTAGTCGTTAATTTGTTAGTAGATATCAGCTATGGATTTTTAAATCCACAAATTCGATACGAATAAAAGAAAAAGGAGATTGATCTATGAGCAAAAGAATATATTCGACGTACTCTCCTTTCAAAAATTTTGTAACTAAGTTTTTAAAACAACGCCTCGCAGTCATTGCCTCTATCATAGTAACCATTATTGTTTTCATTGGCCTCTTTGGAAACTGGCTGGCTCCTTACGATCCGTATCGACCAGTTACGATGCAATACGAAGAAAGAGGAATAGACAGCGATCAATTGACGAGTGAGCGAGTCAGCCTTCAAGGCATTTTAAGTGACGGGACTGTAGTAGACAGTGATAAGTTTGAAACGTTACAGGTAGAAAGTGAGAATCGTAGAGTTGCTTCTGTTAGAAGAGTTGGTGACGGAGTCATCGTCAGTGCAAATACAGGCGGCGCGACTAATGCCATTCTTGAAAGTGAAAATGTATCAGCCATCATCCAAGTGAATGTTTCGGGAGAGGACGTTAATGATGAAGAAGTTAAAATTATCAGGTTAGAGGCGGAGCAACCAACCCGAATTTTAGAGTCTGGTGATCGCTACGAAATAGAATTAACTGCTATTTTATCAAATGGAGAGGAAATTAAGGGAATTAAATCAATTCGTTCCTTTTTAGCAGAAAGCTTTGTTGAGGAGGAACAAGCATCTGTAAGCAGCGGGTTCGTTTCAGGAGGACAAGAAACGATGGAAGCTGGAGGATTATCTATTGTCTCTTTAACAAGCGATATCGCATCAGTAACGAATGAAGGTATTGTAACGGTCAGGGGAGAAGGAGATGGACTTGTTAAAGTATCAGCTGAAAATGCCTCTACAGTCGTCCACTTGCCAACAAATGTGGCAGAAGTAAACCCGGTCCTCGTATCCATTGTTCCAACTGTTTCTGCAGTAAACTTAGTCGATATCTATAAGCATCAACCGCCATCGCAACTACATTACTTTGGTACTGACCATCAAAACCGTGATATTTTCAGCCGTGTTATTATCGGAACAAAAGAAACGTTATTAATTGGGTTTGTTTCAGTGGCTATTGGTGCTTTTGTTGGGACAGCATTAGGACTGATTGCAGGCTATTATGGCGGAAGGTTTGATAGTTTTATTACTAGGTTTACGGATATATTACTTGCTTTTCCAGGGATCCTTCTTGCTATTGCAGTTATCGCGTTCCTTGGAGCTGGGTTAGTAAATATCATATTTGCTGTAGCTATTTTTACCATTCCAATATTTATACGAATAGTTCGCGGAAGTACTTTAGCACTTAAAGAAATGACGTATGTTGAAGCAGCTAAATCAATTGGTGTAAAAGATCGAATTATTATCTTAAGACATATCTTCCCGGGTACATTATCTGTCGTTATGGTTTTTTTAACGATGAGGGTGGGTGTAGCGATATTAATAGGAGCGGCATTGAGCTTTCTCGGTTTAGGAGGAGACATTACAGCACCTGAATGGGGATCCATGTTAAGTGCAGCCAAAGACAATAGTGGAAACCTGTTTCATCCTACCTTTTTTCCAGGGCTGGCTATTGTGATTACAGTGTTAAGTTTTAATATTTTAGGAGATGGATTGCGAGATGCCCTTGACCCGAAGTTAAAAGAATAGGAGGATGACGACAACATGACTAAGAAAGTGTTAGAAGTTAATGAATTAAAAGTAATTTTTAAAAGTGACGGTAAGGAATTAACGGTAGTCAACGGTATTTCCTTTCATATTAACGAAGGTGAAACGCTTGGTGTAGTAGGAGAGTCTGGTTGTGGGAAAAGTGTAACTTCTCTATCGATCATGAGGTTAATTCCTTCCCCACCAGGAAAAATTGCAGGTGGGGAAATAAAGTATAACGGAAAAGACTTATTGAAATTAAAAGAACGAGACATGAGGCGGATTCGTGGAAATGACATTTCAATGATTTTTCAAGAACCGATGACATCGCTTAACCCCGTTTTTACGATTGGGAAACAATTAGATGAAGTGCTCCTGTTGCATCGGGAAATCTCAAAAAGAGAAGCGAAAGAGCATTCGATTAGTATGCTGAAGTTAGTCGGGATCCCAAGAGCTGAACAAATATATGACAGCTATCCTTATCAACTGTCTGGTGGTATGAGACAAAGGGTCATGATTGCAATGGGACTTGCATGTGAGCCGCAGCTACTAATTGCTGATGAACCGACAACTGCATTGGATGTGACGATTCAAGCACAAATCCTTGATTTAATGCGAGGGTTAAAAGAAAAAACAAACACGTCTATTATGTTCATTACACATGATTTAGGTGTTGTCGCGGAAATGTGTGAGCGAGTAATTGTTATGTATGCAGGTGAAATTGTAGAGCAAGCAGATGTAGATACGATATTCAATGATCCTAAGCATCCTTATACTATAGGTTTGCTTGGTTCCATACCAAACATTCATGAGAAACGAGACCGACTCTATTCGATTGCTGGTCAAGTACCGCCAGCAGGAACAATTATAACAGGCTGTCGCTTTGCAGACCGTTGTGACAAAGTAATGGATTATTGCAGGGAACACGACCCCCAATTACTACAGCTAAAAGAAGGACATTCATGTCGATGTTTTCTTTACCAAGATAGGAGTGTTGAAGTATGACATCCACATTACTTGACGTTAAAGATCTCAAAATTTATTTCCCTATAAAAAAAGGGTTAATAAAGAAAACAACAACCTATGTCAAAGCTGTGGATCAGGTATCGTTTTCCGTTCGTGAAGGTGAAACGCTTGGCCTAGTAGGAGAATCGGGCTGTGGTAAATCGACCACTGGAAGAGGAATTACTCAGTTGGTAAAGCCGACAGCTGGAAGCATAATGTTTGATAACTGTGATTTGAATGATTTATCCGTTAAAGAGATGCGAAGAAAGCGAAAAGAGCTTCAGATGGTCTTTCAGGATCCTTATGCTTCTTTAAACCCTAGATTAACAGTAGAAAATATTTTAGCTGAACCGTTAAAAGCCCATGGGATAAAAGATCGAAATAAAAGAAAAAAAATGATAGAAGAGATCATGGAAGTATGCGGGTTGAACAAGGCTTTTATCAACCGCTATGCACATGAGTTTTCGGGTGGTCAACGCCAAAGAATTGGAATAGCCCGGGCCTTAATATTAAAGCCGAAGATGATTATCGCAGATGAACCTGTTGCAGCATTGGATGTTTCAATCCAGGCACAAATTTTGAATTTATTAAAAGATTTACAAGAAGAGTTTAAATTAACCTATCTTTTCATTTCCCATGACCTAAGTGTGGTTCGGCATCTATGTAACCGAGTGGCTGTTATGTATTTAGGAAGAATTGTAGAAATCGGGGAAACTGATAAAATTTACGACAACCCGCTGCATCCATATACAGAGACTTTATTATCAGCCATTCCTATTTCTAACCCGCGTGAAAAGAAAGAGCGAATTATTTTACAAGGCGATGTCCCGTCTCCTGTAGATCCACCGTTAGGATGTGCCTTTGTTGGCAGGTGTCCAAAAGTGATGGATCTTTGTCATGAACAACGGCCCGAATTAAAGGAAATAGAAGGTGGACATCGTGTTGCTTGTCATTTGTATGAAAATGAAGGCTTACAATTGGAGGAAAGTAAAGATGAGAAAAGCGTTTACCAATATATCGGCTAAATTGTTGGTACTACTAGCGGTGTTAAGTCTGTTTGCACCTTCTAGTTTTCTAGCGAACGAAAAAGAGAAAAAGAGTTCTATGCCTGATCATGTACATCAATCTTCACTTCAATCCCTATCCATACAAGGAGCGGAACTCGATCCCCCTTTTTCAAAGGATATATTAAACTACAAAACCACTGTCAGTGATGGAAACAAGGTCGACTTAATTATAGAAGCGACAGCTAAAAATGCCAAAGTTTCTATAAATGGCAGAAAAGCTAATGCGAATAAAATTGTTCAACTAGAAGTACCTAACCATCAGAACATCATTACTATTGATGTAGCAACTACACATGGAATAGAACAAACGTATACGGTTGTTGTTCAAAAAGAGAACGAATATGAATTACAGGACGTTAAACTGATACAAACAGGTGAAGGTTCATCCATTCATCATTATCAATTAGGTTTTTTCCCGGCACGAAACATGGACGGTGTAGAAGCTTACTTACTGTTCTATTCGAAAGAAGCCTATATGGATGTTTGGAATTATGTTCGTCATTTATCGGCTGCTGAGATTGAAGCTTATTTAACTTCGAACACAAGTAGTGAACATAAAAATAAAATCTATAAAATTAGTAATTTAAGTTATGCAGACGGAGTCGGAAATACGTTTCGAGAAGGCCAACTCGATATTATGACGGGAAAGCCGCTAGAAGTAGGTGAGTATGTCGCGTATGCAGCAACTTTAGGAGCAAATGGGGTTTTAGGAATGTCAGAAGCAGATCGAAAAATTGAAATCATGCCATTTCCTGTGAATGTCCAAGTTAGCGGGGAAGGTACAGAGATTGAGAACTATGCGGTAACATTCGATCATCCACAAGACAATCGAGTAACACATTACTTTATTTTTTATTCAGAAGATGGATTAACACGCTTAGTCGAACCGAAACTTGAAGGGAAAACTAAAGCTCATTTAAAAGAGTTGGTTGATCAGGGAAGAGGCAAGCTTGAATCAAGAGACGAGGTTGGTAGCAGTGCGGTTAACTTTAGGGAGAACCAACTCACAATTGATGGAAAATCACTAGGTACTGGACTATATTACGCTTATGTATTGGCCGTTGGCGAAGCGCAAAACTTTGGTATAGCCAAGTCATTTCAAATGATAAATACTAACCCAATGCCCAAGCCATTAAGTACCATTGGTGATGGAAAAGGAACATTAATTCCAGCTGGTGGCTCAACAAGTAGTGTGAGCGCTTACTTTGAAGCGATTAGATCAGCGGCTTCAGTAGATAGGCCTAGAATTGCTATTTTTAATAGTTCAAGAGACTCTGTCGATGTGGCATATGATCACTTTCATTTAGATGACCCGCCTTATAATTCATTAAAGAAAGATTTTGAGAATTGGGGGTTTGAGCCTGTTTATATTCCACTGGCGATTGATACGTACGAGTTTATTGCCCATGACCCTTATTTTGTTAACTTAGTAAAAAGCAGTCATGCTGTTATGTTGCAAGGTGGAGATCAAGTAAAACATGCGAGATCTTTGCTAAATGACAATGATTCCCCATCACCTTTATTAGAAGCAATTAAATATGTGTATGAAAATGGCGGTGTCGTAGCAGGGACAAGTGCAGGTGCTCATGTAATGAGTCAACCGATGTTTGGTGTAGGAGACAGCTTGACTTCTCTTACAATTAATCAAACAGAAGAAAAAACGTTAAATGATGTTCCGTTAACAGGTTTTTTAAACCCGACAACCTCTGGAAACAACTTATTTATGCCTGGCATTGGCCTAGCAGAAGATATTCTGTTTGATACTCATTTTGATGCGCGCGGACGATTAGGACGCCTTTTAGTAGGTATGAGAGATACTGGTCATACATTGGGGATCGGGTTAGATGAAGGAACAGGTCTACAAATGAGAGGAACTGTTGGTGAAGTTGTTGGGTTAAATGGTGTATTTATATTAGACCGCTCAGAAGCTGCTGTAAATGGTCCAGGTGTTAAGCCGGGATTTGAAACGACAGGAGTTCGCTTACACTATTTAACTTCCGGTGACCAGTATAACTTTAGTACAAAGGAAGTTATTCCAGCTTTAGATAAAAGTGTTGTAGATTCAGCTGAGAGTGACTCGTATAATAGTCAAAATTTGTTCGGTGGAAATTATGAGACGACAAAGTCACTTATTGCTTTTGCGAATAGTTTACAAGAAGAGTTTGTTACAGAAATCAATCACCAGCCAAACTATAATCTAACGTGGTCAAGAGATGAGCTTACTAAGAACTACACAAGTGATGAAAGTTTTACAACAAGGGATTTAAAAGCCTACAAGAAACCAACAATTATGAATATGATCCTTGATTTAACCCCTCAAGATACTCTAGTAGAACCACAGCCTGTTTCTATTGAAAGTGTGAAAACTTATTCGTATAACGATACGTTCTTTATTCAATTTACAGGACCGATTGACCCGGTATCAGTTAAGAAAGAAACGATTGATCTAGAGGGGCTTACTCACGTATCTTGGTCACCTGATTACTTACCCGAAAGCTTGGAAATTGAAGTTAGAGCAACAGAAGATATACCAATTGGTTACAAGATTACCATCCAAAACTTGAAGGATATGAACGGAAATACTCTACCTCCCGAAACGTGGAAAAAAGTAGGTGGTGAAAATACAGATTGGGAAAAAGTCTCAGAGTAAAGTCTATTAGAAGAGTATTGGATAAAAGGTGGATAAAATAATGATTAAATTGATTAAGAACGCTGAGGTTTACAACCCAGAGTATCTTGGAAAAAAGGATGTCTTAATTGTAGATCGTAAAATTGGAGCAATTGAAGATGAGATCGCAGTTGAGTGTTTTCCTTCTGTTGAGGTTTTAGACGGTAATGGAAAAGTAATGGTCCCTGGCTTTATAGATCATCATGTTCATATTATCGGTGGAGGCGGCGAAGGAAGTTACCGGACGAGAACACCAGAATTACAGTTGTCCGATGCACTGTTAGGTGGGATTACGACAGTTGTTGGTGTTATCGGAACAGATGGAACAACTAGAACGATGACAAGTCTGATAGCAAAGGCAAAAGCGTTAAAAGAAGAAGGGATTACTTGTTATGTGCACACTGGATCCTATCAGGTCCCTGTCAAAACATTAACAGGGAAAATTGAGGATGACCTTATTTTAATAGAAGAAGTCATAGGAGTAGGAGAAATTGCAATTTCAGACCACCGTTCTTCACAGCCAACGTGTGAAGAGTTAGCTAAAATTGCAGCAGCTGCTCGTGTAGGTGGCATGTTATCTGGTAAAGCCGGTATTGTAAATGTGCATATAGGCGATAGTTCTTCTAAACTATCTTTACTGCAGGAAATTGTTGAAAATAAAGATATTCCAATTCGTCAGTTTTTACCTACTCATATTAATCGAAACCGGCAACTGTTTGAAGCAGGGATTGCATATGCTATTCATGGGGGCTATGTCGATTTAACGACTTCTAGTGTTCCACAGTTTTTTGAACAAGGAGAAGTAAAGTGCAGTACAGGTTTAAAAGAGATGTTAAGTGCAGGTGTACCAGTTGAAAGGATTACCTTTACTTCAGATGGTCAAGCGAGCCTCCCAGAGTTCGATGACGACGGCCTGCTGATTGGCCTGCAAATTGGGAAGGTAACCTCTCTTTATCAAGAAGTTAGGGATGCGATTATAAATGAAAGAGTGAAAGTGGAAGATGCGATAAAAGTAATTACTTCTAATCCAGCTGATATTCTAAAGCTAACGCAAAAAGGATACATTGAGGTTGGCCGAGATGCAGATCTAGTATTGTTGGATGAGGAAAGTTATGAAATAAATTCGGTTATGGCATTAGGGCAGAAGATGTTGTGGGATCGAGACTTACTTGTAAAAGGAACTTTTGAGTAAAAAAGATACTAAAGTAATAGTATTTAAGGGAGTTTATATGTGTTGCACGAAATAGATTGAAAAATATCATTCTTTTAGACTACGAGATAAACGTTCATTATTATTCAAAATATTATTATAATAAAGTAATAGTAGAAACAAAGAAACGCTGCCCCTTAAATGGTTCAGTGTTTCTTTGTATAATGCAAACTTGAACTAGTAGTTTAAGTAACATGTAAGCCTTTCATAAAAAGAGAGAGGTGAGAGAATGGCCATTGAAACAAAAGAAATCACGCTGTTAGCTGGTTCAGAAGAAACAAGAAAGACATTAGCGGATCAATTGAACGAGATTCTTGGAGATTTTATCCGAGTGAGAAGCTATGCAGTCGATACGAACGAAGTAATCACGGTTCATAATCAGCTCGTAATTTTATCTTCATACCTTATAGAAGAAGAAGCAAAGCCTTATATTGGAGCAAACTGCTCAGTTCTTGTCGCCCATCGCATTGTAAATTTTCAAAATATAGAGAAGATTTACTCAATACCAAAAGGTGAAAAGGTGCTATATGTAAATGATTATCTAGAGACTGTGAATGAAGCTATCTCTTCATTTGAAAAATTAGGAATTGACCACTTGGATTTCATTCCATTTTATCCAGGGAAAAAACAGAAAGAACCGGTAAAGTTTGCGATTACACCTGGTGAATTAGACCTGGTCCCTTCTTTTGTTGAAGAGGTTATTAATATTGGACCGCGTCTAATTGATATTACGACGTTAATTACGATTTTAAATCGTCTAGGACTTCTTGAAGCGAGACAAGAACAAGTCTCTGGAAAGTACATAAAAACGATTACTCAATTAAGTAAAAAGTTAGGCAGTTTAAGTCAGGAAGCGACTATTAGGACCGAACACCTTAAAAAAGTGGTAAACGGAGTAAATGATGGTATTTTAGCCGTCGATTGTAATGGTAAAATAACTGTTTTTAATGAAATTTTAGAACGTTTCTTACGTATGCCTGTAAAAAAGGCCGTCAATCGCGATATACAAGATGTTATTTCACATAAAGAATTAGTTCAGTTCATATTAAATGAGCAGGAAGAAGAAGATCGTTATTTTACAATTGAAGATCGGAGTGTAATTGTTCATCGGTTTACGATTGAAGCAGAGGAAACTGTTGTTGTTACTTTTAAAGATGCTGAAGAAACTGTTGAAATTGAAAAGAAGTTACGAAAAGAATTGTTAAAAAAGGGGTATTATGCAAAATATTCATTTAACGATATTATCGGACTTCATCCTAAATTACAAGAGGTCAAAAAAGTTGCAAATAAGCTTGCACGGACGGATTTGACGATTTTAATTGAAGGAGAAAGTGGAACGGGCAAAGAGTTGTTTTCAAGCTCAATTCATAATGCTTCCCTCAGAAATAAAGGCCCCTTCTTAGCAGTGAATTTTAGTGCCCTTCCTGAAGACTTAGTAGAAAGTGAATTGTTTGGTTACGAAGAAGGGGCTTTTACTGGAGCAAAAAAGGGAGGCAGAAAAGGTCTTTTTGAACAAGCAAATGGTGGAACCATTTTTTTAGATGAAATAGGAGATATCAGCCTGAAAGTTCAAGCAAGATTATTACGAGTTCTTCAAGAAAAGGAATTGCTGCGTATTGGCGGAAATAAAATTATTCCGATTGACGTCCGTGTTATTGCGGCTACAAATAAAGATCTGTTAGCACTCATTGAAGAAGGCAAATTTAGAGAGGACTTGTATCACCGCTTAAAAGTACTTTTCTTACATTTACCTGAGTTGCGAAAACGAAAAGAAGATATTGATTTGCTTGTTCAAGAATTTATAAATCAAAGTGGAAGATTTCATGTGAAAGTAGAGCCGCAAGTTTTGTATAAGTTAAAAGAATATCAATGGTACGGTAATGTAAGAGAATTGAAAAATACGATTGATTATATGCTAGCAGTGTGTGAGGACGATATTATTCGTTTACATGACATTCCTGATGAGGGATTTTTCCAACAAAAAAAGGCGCCCCAAATAAACAAGGAAGAGAGATATTCTGCCCCTATAAATGAACCAACAGTAGATCCTTATTTCCACTACGAGGATGAGCAAGAATTAACAACGCTACTAAAAATAATTGATCAACTGCAACAACAAGGAGAAAGTGTAAGCCGTAAGAAAATAGCTAGGGAAACTCAACTGCAAGTACAACCATTATCGGAACAACAAGTCCGATTAAGGTTAAATAAATTAGAGCAACGAGGGTATATTGAAAAAAGAAAAGGCAGACTTGGTACCCGCTTAACTAGATTAGGTCAAAAATATATACAAACCGTGTATTAACAGAAGAAAAACAAAGAGCGCGAAGTGTAATTCGAACTCTTTGTTTTATTTATTTCCTAATATTTATGTTGATTCTTCATTCGTTTCCTTTTTGGCTTCTTCTAACATTTCATTAATCGTTTCAATATACTCATACAAACTCATCTTGGTATTCCTCCCTTTAATAAATAACAAGAATTTTGTTTCAGTAATATTGTTTCCAATTTTCTAATGATTAAACTAGTAAACTGGAAAAATAGGAAAATGAGATTACTAGCTTTTATTAGAATAGGCTAGAAGGAGCAGAAGTCAGTTAGACATTTCAATATTATCTTATGTAAAAGTTGAGTAGATGTGAGATACTAAGGCAGGAAATTAAATTATTGGTATTTGTACTAACGAGGAGTGAACAGAATGGATAGAATTAAAATGGGAGAGGATTTATCTTTCTCGAGAATCGTTCATGGGCATTGGAGATTAAATGATTGGAACTTAACGACAAAAGAGCTTCTTCATCTAACTCATGCTTGTATAGAAAAAGGATTAACTACGTTCGATCATGCCGATATATATGGGGATTATACTTGTGAAGAGCGTTTTGGCGAAGTCTTAAAACTTGAGCCTGGTTTGCGCTCTAAAATAGAGATTGTTACAAAGTGTGGCATTAAGCTTTTATCAAATAAGCATCCAGACCATTACATTAAGCATTATGATACGAGTAAAGATCATATTATAAAGTCGGTCAATCGATCGTTAAACAATCTTGCTACAGATTATATCGACGTGCTGTTAATTCATCGTCCAGATCCGTATATGGATCCGAGTGAAGTAGCTGAAGCTTTCATCCAATTAAAGGCTGAGGGAAAAGTGCGAGCATTTGGCGTATCAAATTTTACCCCGTCTCAAGTTACGATGCTCGATTCCTATTTACCGTTTTCGTTAGTGACCAATCAAATTGAACTGTCTGTTTTACATACAACGCCGTTTCTTGATGGGGCAATTGACCAATGCTTAGAAAGAAGAATGTCACCGATGGCGTGGTCACCGTTAGCGGGAGGCCGAGTCTTCACAGGAGAAGATGACCAATCAGTACGAGTTCGAGAAACAATAACCAAATTGAAAGATGAGCTAAATGCGGTGTCCATTGATCAAGTCATGTTAGCGTGGCTGCTACAACACCCAGCGAACATCGTACCTATAATCGGAACAGGGAATTTAGAGAGAATTGACCGTTCGATAGAGGCATTAGACATCAAGCTAACGAGACAACAATGGTTTGAAGTGTGGGAGTCATCCCTTGGCCATGAAGTACCTTAACCAAATGTGTTCCAAAGAACAGGTCTCTTAGTGCTTGTCGTTGTTAAGCTAGGTATTTCGATTTTCGCTATCTAGCAGCAGTGCGGGTGACTAGTGGTTGTCGCCTGTTAACGATGGCACACGAAATGAGCGGACTCACAGGCCCTTATTTCCGTAAAAACTGCTCTTTTTTTAATTTAAAGGACTCAGAGGCTCTTATTTACTGCTTTTCGTGTTATTTTCGAATAAATTTAAGCAAATAGGGTCCTCTCAGTCCGCCAAACACCTAATACGGTGGTTTTTATTAAAATAAGGTCCTCTCAGTCCCCGAAATAATACAAGTAATCGAATAGCTCCTCTTCAAGCTAGAGTTGTAAATCCAATCGGGGTGCTCTAGTCCACCATATGCCGTACTACGGGCGCTTTCATTCTTCATATTAGTTGCAGCTTTGATTTGCTCGAGTTCGTTTTGTTCGGTGAAACGCAGCCAGAGCAGTCCCTTGTTTTTACCGCCAGCGGCCAGTACAAATCACCGATAATTAGGTGTCTTTCACTTTTTTCGCACATCTTCTTTTTTTCATTTAAAATAGAAGAAACAATATGAAACGTAAGGATTGAGAAGATGAGTATTTTTACAGTAGAAAATTTATATAAATCATTCGGTGAAAAAGTATTATTCGACCATATTTCCTTTGCCATTGGTGAACGGGAACGAATTGGTCTAATTGGAGTTAACGGAACGGGAAAATCGACATTATTAAAGGTACTCTCCAAAGAAGAAGGGATGGAAGAGGGGAAGCTCACCCATTCGAACCAGTTGCAGATTGAATATCTTCCGCAACAACCGGATTTAGACGACAATCTTACAACATTAGAACAAATTTATTACGGTGACTCGCTGATCATGAAAGTGATGCGGGAATATGAGCAAGCCCTCCATGAACTTCAAAATCAGCCAGAAAATAATCAACTTCAAGAACGTCTTTTAAAAATTCAAGCGAAGATGGATGAGTGTGAGGCGTGGGAGGCTAATACTGTTGCCAAAACGGTACTGACTCGTCTGGGGATTACTGATTTTACGAAAAAAGTAAAATATCTATCTGGTGGTCAAAAGAAACGTGTAGCAATTGCGAAAGCGTTAATTCAACCTGCTGATTTACTAATATTAGATGAGCCGACAAACCATTTAGACAATGAAACGATTGAATGGTTAGAAGGCTATTTAGCTCAGTATAAAGGCTCGCTCATCATGGTAACGCACGATCGTTATTTTCTTAATCGAGTGACTAATCGTATTTATGAATTAGATCAAGGACAGCTTTATACGTATGAAGGAAATTACGAGACGTTCCTAGAGAAAAAAGCGGAACGAGAAGCGCTCGCAGAACAAAGTGAAGCGAAACGTCAAAACTTATTACGACGGGAGTTAGCTTGGTTACAACGAGGGGCTAAAGCACGAACGACGAAACAAAAAGCCAGGATCCAGCGAGCCGAGGAGTTAAGAGATCAAAAAGGCCCTGCACAAAGAGGTGATGTTGATTTTGCGATCGGCTCCACCCGACTTGGAAAAAAAGTAATTGAAGTAAAAGATATTTCAAAGTCTTACGACGACCACAAGCTGTTTCAGGACCTAAATTATTTAATCGTTCCAGGTGAAAGGTTAGGAATTATTGGGCCCAATGGAACAGGGAAATCTACATTATTAAATATTTTAGCGGGTAGAATTAAACCTAGTGAAGGCGAAATTGAAGTCGGTGAAACGGTAAAAATCGCATATTATACGCAAGATGATGAAGAACTGGATGGGAATATGCGAGTGATTGATTACATTAAAGAAGGTGCCGAAATCGTTCGAACGGCGGATAATCAAATTATTACGGCTGAGCAAATGTTAGAACGGTTTCTGTTTCCTCGTGCGATGCAATGGACGTATATACGCAGATTATCTGGAGGCGAACGCCGCCGCCTTTATTTACTCCGTGTCCTGATGGAGGAGCCGAATGTTTTATTTCTCGATGAGCCGACGAATGACCTTGATACCCAGACATTGAGTGTATTAGAGGATTACTTAGATCAATTTCCAGGAGTTGTTTTAACGGTATCCCATGATCGTTACTTCTTAGATCGTGTAGTTGATCACTTGCTCGTCTTTGAAGGGAATGGTTCAATTAGCCGTTATCAAGGATCGTATTCGGAATTTATGGAAGACAAGCGACTGGAAAAAGAACTAGAACTTCAAGAAAGAAAAGCGAAAGTGCAAGAAACGAATGAACAACCGAAAAAGAAGGAACAGCGAAAAAAGCTATCGTATAAAGATCAACAAGAGTGGAATACCATCGAGGAGCGTATTTCAAAGCTGGAATTAAAAATCGAACAAATTGAAACGGACATTGTGGCTGCAGGCAGTGACTTTGGAAAAATTCAAGAATTAATGAAAGAACAAAAACAAACTGAAGAAGAGTTGGAACAAGCGATGGAACGGTGGGAGGAGCTTTCCTTATTAGTTGAGGAAATCGAAGACCAAAAATAACGGGTGGTTAAATGAAAGAAAAAATCAAAAACATTCTTTTAGAAATGGAAGCTGTACATCATGTAAAAATTATCTATGCGTGTGAAGCAGGCAGTAGAGCTTGGGGAACGGCTTCTGAAGACAGTGATTACGATGTTCGCTTTATCTATATTCATCCGATAAACTGGTATCTATCGATTGAGCAAAAGCGAGAGGTATTGGAAATCCCCGTAACGAAGGAACTAGATATGGTCGGTTGGGATCTAAGAAAAGCATTAGTTTTATTGAACAAGTCCAACCCAACGTTGTTGGAGTGGTTACAATCGAGCATTGTCTATTATGAAAAGGACGCAATTGTAGATGAACTGCGGTTACTTTCACGTAGTACGTTTTCCGCTAAAACCTGCTTGTATCATTATCTTAATATGGCGAAACGTAATGCGAAAGGAGCGTTTAACAGCCCAAACGCTAACGTTAAGCTCGTCTTAAATGTTGTTAAACCCATACTAGCCTGCAGTTGGATAGAGAAATATCATTCGATTCCGCCGAATGAGCTTCAACATTTAATTGATAAAGTAATAACTCCAAGTCCACTGCGATCTGAAATAGATGGGTTATTGGCGAACAAATTAAAAAAAGTTGAAGAAGTAAAAACAGAAGAATTGGTTGCAACAGAAGAATATGTGGCTGAACGATTAGTTCAACTGAGCGATTATATAAAAGCGCTAGAGGAAGATAAACAAAACTTTACAGAAGCATTAGACCAATTTTTTCAAACAACGTTAGGCAATATTTGGAATTGATTCGTCTAAAACTATACTATTAATAACAAAAGCTGCCTGATCCAGAGTACAATAAATGGGTCAGGCTTTTTAGTTTGTTCGCTGTTATTGTGTAACGGGTAGAGGAGTATGAAAAGAATTCAGAAAAAATCGAAACTTATTAATAATGCAATCGTATATATGGTTTAGTTATGAAAGAACTTAGTAATTAAAAAATCTCGAGGAGAGGTGTAAGCGTGAATAAGAAACAAATGATGTTCATTACAGGGTTATTTGTCATAGCGATTGTCATTGGTGGTTTTATGTATGATGAATACCAGCAATCGTATCCAGAACCTCAACAAGCGTTATTTGCGACCGATCCTAATCTAATCCTAATTCCTGCCTACAAGATCGGTAATGAAGCTTTATTCTTTTTATTTAAGGAAGGGAGGCATTTAGGTGCAGCTCATTTAAAAAAAGGATTACTTGGCTGGAAACCGCCGATGATTACGTACAGTCCTTTAGGTGATGTCGATGCCTACGATAAGTTATCTGGGTATCAAGGATATGTTGGTCACATAATCTACGGGTTAATTCCAGATGGAGGCCGTTATGAAGTAATTGTCGAGGACGAACCAGCAGGACTATTGCCATTAGCGATGCTGCCGCAAGACGAAGTGGAAGAATTAGGCCTCGAAGGTTTCTACCTTTGGTATTACGAGAGTGTCGACTCGATTAGAGGTGGCACGATTTATTTACGTGACCTTAACACAGGAAAGATTGTTGATGAACTTACAATTTCTAAGTAGAACAGCGTTAACGGTTAGCTATAGAACTTACTGAAAGGGAGTGGAGTTTTTGAAATTCGATATTCTTGGCATTATCTTAACGTTAGGACTCTTTATACTTATATTTTCACCCATACTATTTTCAAAAAAGCAGAAAGATAGAACTGAATCTATTGGCTGGGCTGGACACTTTAAATCAAAGTGGTTTGGTATACCATTTATTTTTCTTTTGCTATTTGGTAACTACTCAGAACTTGCATTTCTTAATTTAGCTTTTATCATCACATGTTCTATAATTGCTTCTTTCTTTATTTCATTTATAGCCAATCGAAAATTATTGGTGAAAAGCAAACATGTATCATAAGGTGTAATGGGTTATGAAGGGAGAATTAGTCAGTGGCAAACTTTAAGAAAGTACCATTAAAAGAAAGGGTAATAGCTGGACTCGTTGTATTTGTTATTTTTATTTCTTTCAGTTACTATACTCAACTATTTAACCTGTAAATTCATTAGGTTTATATCAATTATTATCTTTTGCGAATTACTTTCTTGAATTAGCTCCATAAAACTTTTTTTCAATAAAAGGTAAGTAAGAGTAGATAGAAAATGGATATCGTACGTGAAATAGAAATGGGGGAAGTGTTAATTTGAAGAAGTTTTTTGCTCTTACTCTATGCACCTTTTATTTGTTAGGTATTTTTGGTTGTTCCCACAACGAAAAAGAGGAAGGTTTATCCGATAGACGACCGATGGTTATGGTAAATGAAAGGATCTACATGGATACAGGGAGAGAAATACCACTAGAAGTTGATAATCAGGAGAAAAAGGGAGTAATAACATCATCGGTAAAAAGCACAGAAATACCCGCACAGCATGGAGAAAGTAACTTTGGTAATGAAGGTGCACAATATGCTTTATATAATGAAGGTCTTGTAGTGTTAATACAAGATAAATGGGTATTCTTTAAAGAAGATAAAGAATGATAGGGTCGAATGATTAATGTGACACCACCATTGTGCTCTCTAATAAAAGCCTCAATTAATTGGCTTTATTTTTAATCCTTTTTTCTAAATCTTTCCCTGATTTAGTTAACAGTATAGGTAGGAAAGGAACAGCGCTAGTTCTTACTAGTAATATACATATTGGGGTGTTCTTATTGATATGCTAAAATTCTTTGAATATAACTGGAAAGTAAGAGATGAGTGGTTTGACTGGTGCGACCAAGTAGCGACTGAAGAGTTGATAAAGGAACGCAGAGGTGGAGTGGGAAGTATCTTATATACCTTTTTTCATATTATTGATGTCGAATATAGCTGGGTTCGTGGTATTCAGAGCAAGGAAGATGTAATATTTCAGTTTGAAGACTATAACTCGCTTAGCAAGGTTAAATCTCTATCAGATGAATTACGCAAGGAAATAGCTGAGTTTTTACAAACAAATTTAGATGGTTTAAAGGAAAAAGTTATAAATGTTTCTTGGGATGAAGAAAAATACACTGTGGATGAAATACTTCACCATATAATTGCACACGAAATTCATCATATCGGTCAACTTTCAGTTTGGTCAAGAGAACTAGATTTACAACCTATATCTACTAGCTTTATTGGAAAAGAGATAAAATCTATTCATACTTATTGTACTTAATTTTGATAAGTATCACCGTTAATATTAAAAAGCAGTGACTGATAATATACCTGTTGGTTGCACGTCTAGAGTTAATACTGTATCCACGTGGTCATCATGGACATGTAGAAGTGTGTTATTAGTAGGATCTGTAATGACGACTTGATCATTGACTAATGTTAGACTTGGGTACACATGATCATGCCCATGTCCCTCAGCTAATTCAAATGCATCAATAACCTGAAGTTCAGATTTAATCGTTCCACTCGTTAAGTCGAGTTGATATAGGGTTCCGTTTATGCCTAAAACAAATCCTGTTCCATTCGCATTAACTGCCATTGAGCTTATATAAGGTGTGGAGATATCAATGGTTTTTAGTGTTTTTTCACTTGTATCAATGACACTAATATTTGTTGCAAGCTCTGGTTTTTCTTTACTGCTGTAATTTGCTAGGAAATAACGGCTGTCATTATGACTCTTAATCGTTCCCACTCGTGCCTCTTCATCAGGTAGTGAAATCTCTATTGCTTCATCTGTATGAGGAAGGTATAAGAGAACTTGCCCTTCACAACCAAAGGCGACGATTTCTTTTTCTTTAGATCCTTGGGAAGCTTCACCGTGAAGGCGAGGGCAAGAGGCATAGCGGGACACTTCTTCTCCTGTTTCATCATAAATAACGATTCCTTCTGGAAGTGGCTGTGGATCTTCTTCATCTGTGTAGGATACAGCATAATTTCCATTTGATAATGGGACTGCAACACCGTGGTGTCCTATACCAGGAGCGGTAAAGATAGGCTCTGGCTTTTTATTTGTTTTTAAACTTTTGTTAGGATAAACCTCCACTTGCCCATCACCATCATAGAAGATGGCTGTTTTTCCACTATGAGTAACGATGTGTGTTGGCTTTTCCCCATGTATTTCATAGTCTGACACAACAGGTGTCTCTACATATGTATGTCCATGATCGCCATGGCTCTCCGCCCATACGCCTAAATCTAGAAGCTTTAATACCCCTTCTTCACGGTTGTTCAGAAACACGTGGCGATTGTCTGCTGTAAGACCCATAGCACTTGTGTCTGTTTCTAGAGTTTCAATGATTTGAAAGTTTCCGTCCAAGATGATGACACCTGCATCATAGCTAACGGCAATACGTGTTCCGTTTTTCTCTTCTTTATCACTTTGTTCTGCCTCTTCTTCGTTATGTTCTTCCTCATCAGCGTCATCATTTTCAGATAGAAGCTCCTCGGACATATCTTCGCTAGAAGTCGTTTCTTCGTTTGTAGTTGAAGTTGAGTTTGAACTACACCCAACAATAATCAAGATAGTGACCATAAGTAATAGAGTAACAAACACCTTTGAGTTACGTAATAACTGTTCATCTGTAATGTGATCCCCCTTTTATTGTAAATAGTAATCATTACGTTTTATATTATAGGAAGGATTTTCCTGACAGGTCAATGAGCATTTAGAGGGGTGGCTAAAGTTCCGTTCTAGACGAAACCTTACAAATGACTGGACTAGAAAAAAATAAGGTAGAGAGTAAAAAACGCTAGGACGGACTAAATTGATTTCCTAGCGTTAATAGTGTTTTTTTATTTTCTCATTTTATTCGAATAATGTGTGAAGTGAAATAGTATTTGCTATACATCAACTAGTTTCCTTGTTCTTCTTATCTCTGATTAATTGAAGAATGTCTTGTTTTAAGTGATTTCTCTTTTCATTGGTTATGGAACTGAGCCAGGAAGTAACATCTTTTCCGTATTTTCTTTTTCCGCGTTGATAGATGTTTAAAAACACTTGTTTGAAAACAGGTGATTGGTTGTTTATTTTATTTAATTTGCGACTTTCATCTAAAACAAAGTTCAAAAAAGAGACGTTTTCTAGGGACACTTTTTTAGCTAATCGAGTAAGAAAAGTACTTGCTTCATCATACGCTTGATGCTTGTAGTAGTAAGCTAAAATATCAGTGACTAAAGAGGGGGTTTTTTCAAATTGTTTTATAAGATGAATTAAAAAACGGTCATAACGATGAAGAAGTAAGAAATCAATGGATTTTTTTGGATTTGCAGTAGAGAGTGCTGTTGTTAGTGTGGAATGGATTAATGAGTTAGAAGTCTTGTAGTTCATCGATTGAGAAGATAATAAACGAGAAGGCCAACAATTTTTAATATCTTGTAAATGTTCATCCGAAAGAAGTTTTTCTAAGTTTTTATTATGGAATTTAGCATGTTCTTCGTCATTTAAAGCATCTTTAATATCAGCTTGAGTAAGTGGACTATTCGTTCTAGCAGCTTCAATTTGTTTACATTGTTCAAGGCAGCGTGCAGCATGTGGATCATGTGTCTTATTTAGGAAAAAAGATTGTAAAAATTCACCTGTATGGGATATACGGGCATAAATTTTCGGGCGGTCCTCTTCAAATAAAATGACATGGTTATCCTTGTCTGTAGGTTCTTGATACTTGATAAGATAGTGGGAATTGTTATTTAAACTTACGGTTTTCCCGAGCAAGCAAGCAGGTAGAGTCATAAAATAACCTTCCTTTCGCTGGAGTGATTTTTTGTTCGCCATCGTACTCCTTACCAACTATTGTAAATGTTTTTAAGCGAAAAGTGAAATGTTGTTTGCTTTTATAACTAAAAGAGTGGAATGGCGTGCGCTGGTGGAGAAATTTGGAGGGTGCTTAAACGAAAAGGGATGAATTTTGTGCGGTAGAGGGAAAAATTAGGAGGAGGCGTGAACGAAAAGGGATGAAACGTGAGCGAGATAGGAAAAAATTAGGAGAAAGCGTGAACAAAAAGAGATGAAACGTGAGCGGTAGAGGGAAAAATTAGGAGAAAGCGTGAACAAAAAGAGATGAAACGTGAGCGGTAGAGGGAAAAATTAGGAGGAAGCGTGAACAAAAAGAGATGAAACGTGAGCAGAATAGGAAAAAATTAGGAGGAAGCGTGAACCAAAAGCCGTGAATGGTGTGCGGTAGAGCAGTAGAGCAAAAAGCTAGGAGAAACTAAAAAAAGGGCCCTTACGCAGGAGCCCTTTTCATCTTATTGCTTTATTTTATGTGGGAAAGCCTTATTAAGTCATCAACAACAGAACGTAACTATTGAACAGCAGTTGTGATCTCCTAGGTAGCCGCGGTTTGTGAGTGGACATATTGAGACGTCTGTAGCAAATTGAGTTTCTGGACGAATGGACAGAAGGTGTCAATTTTATTGTAGCGTAACAGGATAGAGGCGGTAGTAACAAAAATTAATAAATTTTGTGTCAAAAGCCACCTCAAAAAGAGAACTAACATTCGCTTTTTTTTGGCGATTTCTGTATAATTAAAGGGTGATTTACTAAAGCTAGGAGGTTATTATGAATCCTCATCCTATTATTGGGCAACTAATTGATATTGTTAAAAAAAATAAGTTAACAGAGAAGATATTTGTTGTTCCTTCACACCGTGATGGACAACTCGTGATACACGCTTTAGCGAGAGCAGGTCAACCTGTTCTTAATGTGAAGGTTAAAACGTTTATGGACTTAGCCCTTGAGTGGATTAAACCTATTATGAAAAAAGCCGATTATAAACAAATGCCATACCAAATTGGCAAACAGTATATTTTTTCAGAACTGCAAAAATTGAAAGACAATAAACAGTTAAGTTATTTTAACTCTGTCCAATTGACTCCTGCATTTAGTCAAGCTGTGTACCAAGCGATATTAGATTTAAAACAAGCGAGAGTATCTGTACAAAATTTTCCAAAACAAGCGTTTCTAAAGCAAGAGAAGGGAGAAGATTTATACAAGCTCTTTCAAGCGTATGAAAAAAAACGCCAAGAAAAACGATTGCTGGATACGGCTGATATCTTCGAGCTTGCCATGCAACAACCTGTCGTGCCCCAAAAACAGTCACTATATATCTTTTTTCCTCATGAAGCTTATTATCGAATCGAGAAAGAGTTTTTCCTGCATTACACGAAAGGCGAAGAGGTTGTCGCACTAGACTTCCCATCGGTTTTTGGGGTAGAGCCGCTGCCGACGATGCTGCCGCCGACCAGAAATATCGAATCGCACCATCCATTTAGTTTTTTATATCAAATTGAAAATGCATCTAGTGAACCGGATCTTGTTTTAAAAGCAGCCATCAGTGAAGATGAAGAAATACATGGTGTATTTAGGGAGTTGAAAAATAAGAAACTACCTTTCGATCAATCCGTCATTTTCTATACAAGTGGACGACCTTACGTAGAAAGTGTTCTTCGCTTTGTGCAAAAACAAAAGTTGGAGGATTGTGTCACGTTTGCTGAGGGCGTTCCTGTTAATTTGACCAAACCAGGAAAGCTTCTTAAAGGTGTTTTTCAGTGGATGCGTGAAAACTACAGCGTTAAGATGCTGGCTAAATTAATTAGAGAAGGCTGTATATCATTAAACCAAATAGAACTGTCAGGAGAAAAAGTCATTGAGCTTCTTCATGAGGCAGACATTCATTGGGGAAAAGAAAGGTATTTGCAGAAGCTTCAAGAAAAAATGACCGATTTAGCACTGAAAATAAAAGAAGATCCCTCCAATACACGTGCTGTTCAAAAGCTAGAGAGATACAAACAATTAGAAAGATGGTTAACCCCATGGATGGAACGATTTGAGGGAGACAGCACGTGGAGTCCCATCTCATATAAACAGTGGTTAATCGCCTTGAAAGATTTAATCTCAGTTGAAGATAACTCTAACAATGCGCTAAACACATCTGCCAAAAATCAATTGATTGAAGCGATAACAGAAGTTGAACATCTGGCGGATGGAGACATGACGTTAGGTGAGGCACTAAATGATACAGAACAGTGGTTAATGAAGCTTACTGTGGGAGCATCTATGCCTAAGCCAGGCCATCTCCATATCTCGCCTCATCGGATTGGTTTGTATTTAGATCGTCCTCATGTGTATATCGTCGGTTTAGATAACGGTAGGTTTCCTGGTCGACAAAAAGAAGACCCTATTCTTCTTGATCTAGAAAGAAAAGCGATTCATCCTGAGATGACGTTAGGTCGTGAATTTGTCAAACGAAACTTTTATTTATTTGTTCAGCTATTGTTAACGACAAAAGGACATGTGCGAATGAGCTATCCGTTTATGGATACGGTTGAAAATCGGCGATCTGCCCCAGCGCATATCTTTTTACAAGCTTATCGGTTATTAACGAGACAACCTAGCGTAACTGGGGAAGAGCTTGCCCTTGCTCTTCAAGATGATGTTCATTTTATCCAAAAAGAAACAGCAAATGTAATTCATGAAAGTGAATGGTGGGCCAAGCAAGTATGGGATCAGAGCCAATTAGATAAAGAAGTCTTTAACGAAGTATCATTTATACACTTGAAACAAGCTGAACTGGCTAGAGAGGCGCGTCGTAATGAAGTGTTTACTGAATTCGATGGCCGAGTAGAGTATGATCACGACAAACTTGATCCTAGAAAAAATGACCAGCTTACGATTACAACGAGTAAGTTAGAGATGTTAGGGACTTGTCCGTATAAATACTTTTTAAAGCATATTTTATATGTAGAAGAAGACCAAATTGAAGAATTCGATATGTATAGCTGGCTCACCCCGCAGACGAGAGGAAGTTTAATGCATGAAGTGTTTGAGCGTTTTTATGGACGTTTAAAAGAAGCAAAAGAAAAGCCGCAAGTAGAACAGCATCTAGATCTGATTATCGATATTGCTGATCAAGTGCTCTCTTTCGAACGAGAAAGCAACCCGCCGCCAAGTGAAATCATTTATTTATTAGAACGCCAGGAAATTCTAGAGTCATGTGCGGTCTTTTTGAAGGCGGAGGAAGAGGCAAGTGGTGAAGGCGATCCGTTATTCTTTGAATTTAATTTTGGAATTAGTGGGCAAGACCCAGCAACGATTGATCTCACCAATGGGGAGTCGATCCGATTAAGCGGGAAGATTGACCGAGTCGATCGTTTAAAGAATGGACTATATGCAATTATTGATTATAAAACAGGAAGTTCCTATGGCTATACTGAAAAAGCCTATTTTAACGGGGGGCGTAAACTTCAACATAGTCTGTATGCACTTGCGTTTGAAAAGCTTTTTGCGCATCAAAATGCACAAGTCAGCTCAAGCACCTACCTTTTCCCGACTCTGAAAGGGCAAGGTGAGAGAATTGTACGAAAGCATAACGATGAGGAACGGCAGCAATTTTTAACGATCGTCGAGCACTTATGTGACCTCCTTGCTAAAGGGCATTTTCCTTACACCGATGCAGCTGATGATTGTAAATTTTGTGATTATAAAATAGTTTGTCAAAGACACACGTACGAAGAAGAGGTGCTTGCGAAGAAACACGAAGAAGAAACAGCTTCAGGAGCTTTACGGTTAAAGGAGGTGCGCTCGTATGACTGATGTTGTATTAATGGATAAGGCTGAACGTGATAAGGTTATGGAACACTTGAACACGAATTTTCTCGTGGAAGCAGGTGCAGGATCTGGAAAAACCTTCAGCCTTGTTCAAAGAATGGCCAATCTCGTTACAACAGGAACTTATGAAATTCGGGAAATTGTTGCAATTACGTTTACGCGAAAAGCGGCGGACGAGTTAAAGGAACGATTTCAAACCGAATTAGAGAAAAGAAGAAAAGAAATAACGGATGTTGTTGTGAAAGAAAGAATTGAACGAGCATTAGCGGACTTTGATCAATGTTACCTTGGAACGGTTCACTCATTCTGTGCTAGGCTGTTACGGGAAAGACCAGTAGAGGCAGGGCTTGATTTTGATTTTAAAGAGCTAGATGAACAAGAAGACAAGTTGATCGCTGATGAAGCGTGGGAACGTTACATCAATGACATTCGCTTAAAATCTCCAGAACAATTGGATGAGCTGTCCGAGTTAGGCATTGATGTCGCTTCTTTGCGAGCTAATTTACATGAGCTACGCGAGTATGCTGATGTGGTCTGGTTTTATGAAGAAACAGAAAGACCTGATTTAGGTGAGGTGTTCTCTGAGCTAAAAGCATTCATAGAGTATGTAAAAACGAATCTACCAGATGGAGAGCCTGATAAAGGTTATGACTCGCTTCAAAAGAAAGTTCTTCGTACGATGCGGGAATTAAAGTATTTTGATATTACGAAAGATAAGACGAAAGTGGCGATGTTAAGGCCTTATCAAAAGAAAACAACGGTCACCTTAAATCGTTGGAAGGATAATGATGTAGCAAAAGAAATAAGAGATGAACGACAAATCATTCTTGCAGAGGCTGTTGCGCCTGTATTAGAAAGATGGTTTGAATTTTGCCATAGTCGGCTAATTCCATTTTTAAAGCCAGCACTAGCGTACTACCAAAACTTAAAAAAGAAGCGATCTTCATTAAACTTTCAAGACTTGCTTTCTGAATCGGCGAAACTATTAAAGGAAAACAGTGAGGTTCGTCGGTATTTCCAAAAGAAATATAAGTGCTTACTCGTTGATGAATTCCAAGATACGGATCCAATCCAAGCCGAACTCATGTTATATCTAACAGGTGAAGAAATTGAAGAAAAGAATTGGACGAAGTTAACTCCTCGTCAAGGCTCTCTCTTTGTAGTTGGAGATCCAAAGCAGTCAATTTATCGGTTCCGGCGCGCGGATATTGATATTTATCAACGCGTAAAGGAGATGATTGCGAGTACGGGCGGGGAAGCACTGAACCTAACCATGAACTTCCGAACGACAAGTCTTGTTACGGAACCATTAAATGAAGTGTTTGTTCAGCATTTACCTGAACAAGAAACGAGTTATCAAGCCGCTTACAGACCGTTAAATTCCGTAAAAAGAGATGATCAGGAAGAAGAACAGAAATTGGGCATTTATAAATGGACGGTTCCTAATGCAAGAAAAACAGCGGAAGTGATTGAAGCTGATGCTGACGGAATCGCAAAGTATATTCGTGAAAAGCTAACGAATGGTGAAGCACAACCACGAGATTTTATGATCCTGACCCGGTACAACGGCGGGATTGATGATTATGCCAAAAAATTAGAAGAATATAGGATTCCTGTGATGACAACCGGAGAGGTCAGCTTAGCTGAAGACGAAGAACTTCGTGCGACACTTTATCTGTTCAAGCTTTTAGCGGAACCGACGAATTCTCTTTATGCTGCAGCTGTATTACGAGGCCCGCTGTTTGGTATAAGCGACAAGCTTTTATATAACTTCACGACTCATGGCGGGAGGCTCGCATTATTTACAGCGATTCCTGAACAACTAGCTGAAGAAGAACAAGCATTATTAAAATCAATATACGACAAGCTGAATCAATATTATATGTGGCGCAGACAAGACATTCCGACTGCGGCCATCGAGAAAATCTTGTTGGATGTAGGTTTACTGCCCAAATATATGAGCTTAGAAAAAAATAAACGCGATTATACACGTACCTACCAAGTACTAGAGAAACTAAGAGCTTATGAAGCAAGCGGACATGCTGAGTTTTACGCTATCGTAGAACGATTAGAGCAATTAATCATTGACGAATCGATGGAAGAAATGACCTTACCGGATGAAGAAAATGCCGTACGTGTCATGAATGTTCATAAATCAAAAGGGCTTGAGGCACCAATCGTATTCTTAGTTCATCCGAAGAAGTTTGTGGATCAAAAAGATAAAATTGGCCGTCATATCCAGCGTGAGCAAGAAAGTTCCATTGGCTACTTTTGTTTTACCAATGAAAAAGATGAGATGATGGCACAACCGCCAAACTGGCAACGGCTACAAGCAGAAGAATATGAGTATTTAAAAGCTGAGGAAATGCGACTCGTTTATGTGGCCGCGACCCGAGCTGAGAAGATGCTTGTCATCAGTTGTATGGATAAAGGCAATGAAAAAAATAATCCGTGGAATGATCTGCTTGAGGGACTTGAATTGGATGAGTTTCTAGTACCTGTAGACATCGTTAAACCTGAAGTAGCTGATAAAAACGTAGTTAACGTAGACGAGTGGAAGCACATCCGTGAGCAAGTCTTGAACTGGGCCGAACCGCTAAAACAGAAGACGTACGAGATGGAGCGACCGACGGACCGTACAGAAGACGATCATTCCTTACTAGGCATTGTTAGGGAAACTGGCGGTGGTAAAGATTGGGGAAGTGTTATTCATGAAGCGTTTGAAGCGATTTTAAAAGGAAGTGAAACTAGAAGTGAAGTCATTGAGGAGCTTCTAGGCAAATATGATTTTCCAGTAGAACGTGCTTCAGATGTAAACGATGCGATTGAAGCATTTTTACAGTCACCTATTTGGGAGCGGTGCAAGAAATCCGATGAGTGGTTTGCAGAAATGCCATTTACAGTAATGGTCCAAGAAGGACATCCATTGTACCGAGAAGAAACAGGAGAAACGATATTAACAGGGATCATCGATCTTATCTTTAAAGAAAATGATCAGTGGATTATCGTCGACTATAAGACGGACCGATTTACAAGAAAAGAAGATATTGAAAAGTTAAAAGATTATTACGCAAAGCAACTTAATGTTTACAAACAGGCTTGGGAAGAAATCACAATGGAACAAGTAGGAGAAATGAATATCTACTTTGTTCAAACGCAGGATTGCGTGAAGATCTAAATGGATGCAAAATAAATGATCCCTCCTTCAACAAGGGCACTTTCAGCCTATTGTTGGAGGAGGGATTTTTCTGTAATGTTGTGGATTGCTACCTTTAGCGATGGTTTAGAACAAATAATTTCCTTATAGTGGGAGAATTAAGTTGTAAAAATCAATTTACGTTAGTTAATTTCCATATAATAGTATAATAGTGACCTAAAGGACAATTTAGAATAAAAACTTTACTTATAATGGTAAATGCTAGATCTAAAAGGCATTTTAGAGCAATAAAATGACATAAAATGTAAATTAGTAACCTAGAGAATAAAGAACACCTTTATTTTTGTTTAAATATAGAATTTTCTGATATTTATTGATGTATATCGATATAATAATAAATAGTTATTTGTGCTAACAATTAAAAAAGAAACGGGGGACTTAGTTGGAAACAATCGTTCAAAGCCAGAGAAATCGTACAAAGCTACAAATATTTAACAAAGGATGCCATTGTGGCATTAAAAGCTTATGCAGACGGTGTAAATGCCTTCATTGGTGAAGCCAAAGAAGCAGGGACATTACCACTAGAGTTTCGTTTCATGGGTTATGAACCGGAACCTTGGACAGTAGTAGATTCTATTACTCTAGGAAAGTATATGGCCTATGATTTAGGCGGGAACTGGGAAAGTCAGATGTTTATACATTATTTAATACAAAACTTTTCAGAAGATGAGGCACTTGAGTTATTCCCAACCTATCCTGCTGGTGGTACAAGCTTTTTGGATTTATTGAAAGCGTATACATTACATTTCTCCAAAGTTTTGCCTATGCAGATAGCCCGAATTTAATGGCAAGTATCATTCAACTAATATAAATCCGAAACTTATCAAAAAACAGGCAAAAAACTAGAATTACTTCCCAGTGATTAAGAAAGAATTTTACAAATTTTTGAAAACCACTCTCTTACTCTATTTTTCTGCTATAATTACTTTCGGAAGAATAGAGTGGAGGGTACATCATGATACGAACGATCATCTGGGTGATTTACTTAGCCCTTTATTTAATTTATAGCTTACCAACGTTGTGGAAAATGAAGCGACTGGATCAATCAATGCCAGTCGAAGCAAGAGATCAAATGTCAGGTGCGATGCCTATGCGTTGGTCTCGTTCGCTCGTTAAGCTAGCAGGAGCGAAAGTAAACGTAGAAGGATTAGAAAATGTTCCGAAACAAGGAGCTGTCTTATTTGTTTCAAACCATCAAGGCGATTTTGATATTCCATTGTTGTTAGGTTATATCGATAAGCCAAAAGGATTTATATCGAAGGAAGAAGTAAAAAAAGTTCCGATTGTGGGACAGTGGATGACAGTCATCAATTGCGTATTTATGCAACGGAAAGACCGCAAACAGTCACTTCAAGCAATAGAGGAAGGAGCAAAGCTGTTACAAAACGGTCATTCTTTAGTCATCTTTCCAGAAGGTACGAGAAGTAAAGGAAAGGAAATGGGGCGCTTTAAAGCAGGGAGTTTCAGGCTTGCTTTACAATCTGGTGTTCCAATTGTTCCAATTTCAATTAACGGCTCCTATCAATTATTCGAAGAAAAAAAGCTGATCCGCCCCGGAACTGTTGATTTAAAAATTGCAGAGCCTATCTGTGCTGAGCAGTATAAAGATATGGACGTCAAAGAAATCGCTAACCATGTTAGGGATGTAATTCAAGAGCAACAATTAAAAGGCTAAATAGAGAAAAGGGTAGCAGGTACCATCAGCGCTTTAAAGCGCTAATGGTACCTGCTACCCTTTTTTATTAAGAAATATATAAATAATTAAGTAGTAATTGCTAGACATTAAGGAATAAGTTCGTTGTAATAGTATAGGTACATAATGTTCGAGTAGAGAAAGTTGGTCACATCATGAAACAAACAAAAACATGGCAAGAAAAACTAAGGCTGTTAATGTATATACTTATCCCAATCCTAATTACGCAGTTAGGTCTTTATGGGATGAACTTTTTTGATACCGTGATGTCAGGGCAAGCAGGAGCAGATGATCTGGCAGGTGTTGCGATCGGTTCAAGTATATGGTTACCGGTATTTACCGGGCTTGTCGGGATATTAATGGCTTTAACACCCATCCTAGCGCAAGATATTGGAGCAGAGAAGTACGATAAGGTCCCGTTTTCTGTTATCCAAGCGACCTATTTATCAATTGCAATTGTCATTGTCATTATTGTTGCAGGGGTCATTGCTCTTAATCCAATTCTTAACGCCATGAGTTTGACAGATGAGGTAAGAAGAATTGCTAAGCATTATTTAATCGGTTTATCATTTGGTATTCTACCGTTATTTTTATATACAGTGCTGAGGTGCTTTTTTGACTCACTCGGGCAAACGCGTGTTACGATGATTATTACCCTTTTAGCTCTACCGATTAATGTGTTCTTTAACTATATTCTCATTTTTGGTCATTTTGGTTTTCCGAGATTAGGTGGAGTAGGAGCAGGATATGCCTCTTCAATCACGTATTGGTTTATATTAGGGATCGCATTCTTTTTCGTTATAAAAGTTCGTCCCTTTTCAGAATATAATATATTCAAAACGTTCTTCCGCGTTTCCTTTTCTGCGTGGAAAGAGTTACTTTTACTAGGGTTACCGATTGGATTTACGATCTTTTTTGAAACGAGTATCTTTGCTGCAGTCACATTACTAATGAGTCAGTTTAATACTGAAACGATTGCTGCTCACCAAGCCGCGATTAATTTCGCGTCACTGCTGTATATGATCCCCATGAGTGTCGCATTTGCTTTAACCATCGCCGTCGGTTATGAAGTAGGGGCCAAGCGATTACAAGATGCCAAGCAATACAGCTATTTAGGAATAGGGTTTGCCGTCATATTCTCCCTTGTGGCCTCTTTAATTTTATATGTGACAAGGGGACCGGTCGCTGGTTTATACTCGAATGATCCAACGGTGTTACTGTTAATTAAGCAGTTTCTATTGTATGCAATTTTCTTCCAAATTTCAGATGCACTAGCGACCCCGATTCAAGGTGCTTTGAGAGGGTACAAAGATGTAAATATTCCGTTTGTCATGGCTTTAGTCTCTTTTTGGATCATTGGTCTTCCTACGGGGTATATCACTGCTAACTTTACACCACTCGGTCCATATGGATATTGGGTCGGGTTAATTACAGGACTTGGTTGTTGTGCGATAGCCTTGTTGTATCGATTAGTAGTTGTACAAAGAAAGTTTTCTGTAAAAGTAAGTTCATAAATCATAAGAACAATAGAAATATTATAAATTCAGTCTGGAGTGAATGTCTTGGCAAAAAAGAAATATTATGTAGTATGGAGCGGGAGAAAAACAGGAATATTCAATACTTGGGCGGAATGCGAAGCGCAAGTAAAAGGTTTTCAAGGAGCTAGATTTAAGTCGTTTGAAAGCAAAGCAGAGGCGGAAGATGCGCTTTCAAATGGAAAGGCTCCGGCAAAGAAAACGTCAACAGCTAAAAAGTCCACTGCCAAAGGTAAAGAAGAAGCAGTTGGTGATGTCGTATGGGATAGCGTATCTGTCGATGTGGGCTGTAGAGGCAATCCTGGTATTGTTGAGTATAAAGGTGTGCATACCAAAACAGGAGAAATTCTGTTTTCACATCCAGAAATACATATAGGTACGAACAATATGGGTGAGTTTTTAGCAATCGTACATGGACTTGCGTGGTTACAACAACAAGGAAAAGATACAACGCCGATTTACTCTGACTCGAAAACAGCGATGAAGTGGGTACGAGATAAAAAGGTAAACTCGAGCTTAAAGCGTGATAAAGACACCGAGTACATCTGGTCTCTAGTTGAACGTGCTGAAAAATGGCTGAAAACAAATACGTACAAAAACCCAATCCTCAAATGGCGTACAGAATTATGGGGCGAAATTAAAGCCGATTACGGACGTAAATAATCGCGTATCCCAAGCTGTTAAAGAAGCAGCTTTGGTTGAGAAATGATAACATAAAGTCATCGATAAAAATTGGATTGGGGGTTTAGCAAATGAGCCAATCGTACAAAAACCTTCTTCAAATGCAAAAAGATTACTTTTATAGTGGTGTAACCCATGATGTCAATTTTCGGATTAAACAACTTAAGAAGCTAAAAAAAGCTTTAAAACTTAATGAAAAGAAGCTTAGTGAAGCACTTCGCAAGGATCTCAATAAATCAGACTTTGAAGCGTACCTTACTGAAATGGGCGTCCTATACAGTGAAATATCGGAAACGATTAAACATGTAAAAGGCTGGGCAAAGCCGCGTAAGGTAAAAACGCCAATGACCCATATCGGTTCAGATAGTTATATTTATCCTCAGCCCTATGGGGTTTCGCTCATTATTTCACCGTGGAATTATCCTGTACAATTAACAATAGCACCGTTAATCGGGGCAATCGCTGCAGGATGTTGTGCTGTTATTAAACCATCGGAATTAACGCCGCACACATCTGCTGTTCTGGCACACTTATTACAGCAAACGTTTGAGGAACAATATATAGCAGTTGTTGAAGGGGACGTAGAAACGAGCACAGCGTTACTGGCTCTTAACTTTGACCATATCTTCTTTACAGGTAGTGTTGCAGTTGGAAGAGTAGTTATGGAAGCCGCAGCAAAGCATTTAACACCAATTACGCTTGAATTAGGCGGGAAAAGTCCTACGATTATACATGAAGATGCAAAACTAGATATAGCAGCGAAACGGATCGCGTGGGGGAAATTTACAAATGCCGGGCAGACATGTGTAGCTCCAGATTACTTACTCGTGCATAAAAGTGTAAAAGAACCCTTTTTAAAGAAGCTGGTCGAACAAATTAAGGACCAATTCGGTGAAGATGTTTCACGGAATTCAGATTTTCCTATGGTCGTTAATGAAAGGCATTTCGACCGTCTAACTGGGTATATGCAAGATGGGACGATTCTCTTTGGAGGAAATTCGATTAGAGAACGGCGCTTTATCGAGCCGACGATACTGGATCATGTCTCATGGGATTCCAAAGTAATGGAGGAGGAAATCTTTGGACCGATCTTACCTTTGTTTGAATATGAAACGGAGCAAGAGGTCATTGAGATGGTACGGAAACGTCCGAATCCATTGGCTCTTTACCTTTTTACAGAAAACAAAAAGACCGAGCAAAATATAGTCACTCATTTATCATTTGGCGGCGGTTGTATTAATGATGTCATCTACCATGTCGGAACGTCGCAGTTACCATTTGGCGGAGTAGGTTCAAGTGGTATGGGCGCTTACCATGGAAAATATAGCTTTGATGCTTTTTCACATGATAAAGGGGTATTACATCAATCTACTAAGATGGATATCCCATTGAGGTATCATAAAGCTAAAGGTGGATTAAAACTAATTAAACGAATTATGAAATAAGAAACACACAATAGAAGCTGACTTCACGTCAGCTTTTTTATTCGAGCAGAGGCGGAGCTAGCTTCGGTTTGGTTTATTGCGGTTTCGTCGTGCTTTTGTTAGGTGCATCCGATTTAAGAGAGCTATTCCTTTGGCGTTCACTGGCCTTCTGGCTCTTGTTCATTCTATTTGAATATCTATAGGCAGCTACAATCTATTGATATGTTTGTTTATAAGGTGCTAATTATAGTTTTTATGTAGAGCAGCAATCCCAATGGCAAGGGCTTTTTCTTTCTATTTTTCTAGCAAGCACCAACGATAGTGCCACACCTTATATGCTGGGAAGAAATTAGCGGACACACTGGACCTTATTTCTATGCAAAAGGACCTTTTTCTTTATTTAGAGGACTCAGAAGCCTCTAATTACTAATATTAACGTTAATTCTTAGTGATAATAAGCAAATAAGGGCCTCTCAGTCCGCTTTCTATGTAAAAAGAGTAGTTTTCATGAATATAAGGGCCTCTCAGTCCGTTAAAATAAATAGTCGTCCTCGCTAACAACAATAACAAGTTTGCATCGGTTCTTCATTCGGAGAATTCTATCTTCCACATCGATAGCATATTATTGCATTGTTTTTAATCTTCGTTTCAGTGATTAAATAAGAGAGACCATATATAGCAGAAGTTATGAAGTCTGTTAGAAACCAACTCAAGCGTTACCGATCCATCGGAAAAAACGAACCCTCTTTATAAGAAGGTTCGCTATTTTAAATATTTATTAAGGTGGCAGCATTTACAAATCTGAAGTGCCTGGTTTGACTAAATCTTCTAGTTCAAGGGCTAAAACCCAATAGTATATTTCTTCAGTAGTCATATAGCGTATTACCTATGTCGCTGCATGATGAAGTTTGTTAGATTATGAGGTATAAAAATTTATAAATTTTTATGTAAATGGCAGGAAATAAGCTAAAAATATCGTATATTTATATTTGTGAAAATTTAGATAATTAAACCACTGTATAAAATCTAGTAAGGAGCATCTCATATAAATTGAAAACAATCATTGAAATAAATACACCTTATGCTTTCTCTCATTTGTTAGAAAGGTTATCTGCTGACCCGTTGCATGTTGTCGATCTTGTAAATCAAGAAGTTAAAGTTCCGATTTATACTGAAAACAAAGTCGTGTCTGTTTCTTTTGAAAGGAACAATGGAGTAACGAGAATTACGATAACCGGCGATGTTAAAGATGAGGAGAAGGTTCTTGAAAAATTAAAGCAGATTTTTTTATGGGATATCGATTTACAACACATAACCGATCATTTTAAACATACGAAACTAGCACCTTTATTTGATATATTTTATGGTACACCTATCGTCTGTGATTTTGATTTATATAGTTGTTTAATGAAAACGATTATTCATCAACAGTTAAATATGACATTTGCCCATGAACTTACTTCTCGGTTTGTCAAAATGTTTGGGTTTGAAGTGGGTGGCGTTCCTTTTTATCCTGAACCCTCAGTTGTAAGCAAGCTAGAGGTAGAACAGCTGCGCCAGTTACAGTTTAGTCAACGAAAAGCTGAGTATGTTATTGATACATCTAAGAAAATAGCAAACGGTGACTTAGATTTAGACGCCCTTCGTTTCGAAAAAGATGAAGAGATTATTGAGAAGTTAGTAAAAATTCGTGGAATAGGTAAGTGGACAGCCGAAAACTTTTTATTATTTGGGTTAGGACGTCCTAATCTATTACCTGCTGCTGATATTGGAATTCAAAATGCATTAAAACGACTGTATGAATTAGAAACAAAACCGAAGCAAGATCAAGTATTACAATTAGCTGCAGGATGGGAGCCGTACTCAAGCTATGCGAGTCTTTATTTATGGCTGAGTACTGAGCGTCCACAATTGGTAGAGGGAATTTACCAAAAAATGTAATCATACTAAACCCTCGAACATAAAAATGTAAAGTGTGAAAACTAGAAGTAAAACCATTTAGTTTTACTCTAGTTATTATATAAATAGTAAGCGCTTACAAATGAGCCTGCTGATTACAACTTCATTAGTTTATTAGTGATTACTAGTTTTGAAAACAAGCTACTAGAAGCAGCCTAATCTTAGAAACTATTCTTTCATATGTGTAATACGGCTTTAGCCGAATTATAAATATTTTAGGTTATTTAGGAGGCGTTTTTTTATGATGAATGTACCATTAAACATTTCTTCTATGATGGAAAGAGCAGAAAAGTATTTTCCGAAAAAAGAAGTGGTTACGAGAACACCAGCTGGAAACAAACGACATACGTACCGTGAAATTGCTCAAAGAACACGACGATTGTCAAGTGCATTACAAAAGCTAGGTGTAGAGCAAGGTGACCGAGTGGGGACATTTGCATGGAACTCTAATCGTCATTTAGAAGCGTACTTTGGCATTCCAGGAATAGGGGCAGTATTACATACGATCAATATTCGTTTAGCTCCAGAGCATATTTCTTACATTGTAAATCATGCTGAAGATAAAGTACTTCTCATCGATAGTGACCTCCTGCCACTGGTAGAACGTGTGAAAGATAGTTTTAAAACCGTTCAAGCATATGTCGTAATGACTGATGGAGAATTACCGGAAACGAGTTTATCTCCAGTGTATTCGTATGAGGAATTATTAGCTGAGGGAGATCCAGAGTTTGAGTTTGTGAAAGATATTGATGAAAATTCTCCAGCAGGTATTTGTTATACATCAGCAACAACAGGAAATCCAAAAGGGGTCGTATATAGTCATCGTGGCATTTTTCTCCACAGTATGGCACTAGGAATGGTCGATACAGGAGGTCTGTCAGAGTCAGATCGTTGTATGGCTGTCGTTCCTATGTTCCACGCTAATGCTTGGGGAATGCCTTTTATCGCTACTTGGCTAGGTTCGACTCAAGTGATGCCAGGTGCACAGTTTACTCCGAAAGTTCTAGCAGAGCTTATAGAGAGTGAAAAGATAACAGTAACCGCGGGTGTTCCAACAATTTGGCTCGGTCTCCTTAAGGAGCTTGAGACAGGTGATTACGATACGAGCAGCTTAAGAGCAGTTCTATGCGGTGGTTCAGCAGCACCTCCTTCTATGATTAAGGCGTTTGAAGTGAAGTATGGAATTCCGTTCTTACATGCCTATGGAATGACGGAAACGAGCCCGCTCGTAACCGTTTCAAGATTAAAAAGCTATGAAACGGATTTACCGGAAGAAGAAAAGTTATCTATTCGTGCAAAACAAGGTCTTGTCGTGCCAGGACTTGAGGTGAAAATCGTCGGTAAAGACGGTGAAGTGAAAATGGATGGAGAAGAGATGGGTGAACTTCTCATTCGTGGACCTTGGATTGCCAGCGAGTATTACAACGATGAAAGGACTAAAGATGCCTTTTATGACGGATGGCTGCATACAGGTGATGTAGCAACAATGGATGAAGAAGGGGTCATCAAGCTCGTTGACCGCACGAAGGACTTAATTAAAAGTGGTGGAGAATGGATATCTTCTGTAGATTTAGAAAACGGTATTATGGCGCATGAAGCCGTATTTGAAGCAGCAGTTATTGCGATCCCACACCAAGAATGGCAAGAGCGACCGTTAGCATGCGTTGTACTTCATGACCAATTCAAAGATAAAGTTTCCAAAGATGATATTATGGACTTCTTACGTCCACAATTTGCCAAGTGGTGGTTACCAGACGATGTGGTCTTCTTAGATGAAATTCCGAAGACTTCAGTTGGTAAATTCCTCAAAAGAGCATTGCGTGATCAGCTGAAAGAACATTATCAAATTCAGTAGACTGTAAAATATATCCAAATAGAAACCATCGGTCCTTATACCGTTCACGGAGCCAAGCAAATGCTTGGCTCTTAGTGATTTGTGAAATATAATTAATTTATTTCTTTACCATTTCTGTGCAATTGATAAAATAAAAGTAGGGTAGTAAAATTATCCAATTCATAACTTTGGGTCATGGAGTGAGTTTAATTGGTAGCGATATATATCTATTTAGGAGTATTAGTCTTACTATTAATTGGAGAATTTATAAAGTCGATCAGTTTGAATAAAAATAACGGGGTATTTGTTCAATCAAAGTTCTCAATTTGGCTCTCGATCTTGCCTACGTTACTTGTTTTTCCTCTACAAGAAGGGCTGGATGATCAGTTTCTTTTAACCATGTATATTGTGGTTATTGGTGTTTCACTTTTGTTTTTATTAATGAAAATGGCTAACATTGGCTATATTACGATTTATAAGTCAACTGGGTATCGAACAGCAGATGTCATTCGGAAAGTTTTACAAGCTAAACAATTCAGCTTCACTGAAAAAGAGCATACCATTGATTACTGTGAAATTACATTTACATTACCAGACAACCAATTAATGATTAGTGTAGAATGGACGGAATCAGAAAGTGTTTTTACAACGGTGAAGGTTCATTTAAAAAAAGCTTGGAAATACCCAGACGCTGAAGTTTTAAGAGAAGATATTGTTGAAGAGTTACGCTTAGACTTAGGGGACAGGTCCTTTTCAACTAGAGTATGGCTTCAAATTGCGGGGGTAGCCACGGGTTTAACGGCGTTAATGGCGTTTATAATTCTAGTTAATTAAACGTTTATTTAAAAGACTTTGAAAAAAATTTCTAAAATTATTTGTAAAATGACTCATAGAAATTGAAAATTGCACATAATAACAGGAAAATCTTTAATAAAGAGGGATTAGTAATGTTACTATCAAACGGTGTAATTAACACAATTTCAGTATCGGCTGCTTTAATATCCATGATTCTTGTATTGCTACTTCAATGGAATATTGAAAAGGAAACGAAAGAACGGAAGCTTTCACTTTTCTTTCATTGTATTAATGCCCTCGTCATGCTTATGTTTTACAGCACGTCACAATTGGCGTTGTATGGATCGGTTTCAACGTACAGTGACCACGGTGGATTTTCTCGTGTTTTATTAGAGGCGCTCGTGTTCCCAATTCCTTTTATTGCGATTACTTATGTTCTAGCAGCTGTCACGTATCGAAATTTTGTTCGTCCTTATGTAAAAGTAAAGGGATCAAATTTGGTAGTGTTAAAACGCAGACGAAGATGGAGAATATAAAAAGATATCTACAGCGAAATAAAAATAGTGTTGGAAGGATAGGACGAAAGACAAAGGATTACTCTTCCTAGTAGTAAATAAAAACGCAGCTGTTCTTAAACTGCACCTCAATTGTTAGTCATTCACTGACAGTTGAGGTGCAGTTTTTTTATTGTTCAACCAACGTCCGTTTAAGGTGCGTCGGAAGGGGAATTGCTGCACTTTTCTGGATTTAATATAGAGCTTAAAAAACAATTGACACATTTGTATATACAAGTTAATATTTCAGTGTAGCTATCTTGTATATACAAGTTTTATGAAAGCGTATTTTTGGGTGATTTATCCATACTACATAAAGTACCTCAAAACAGTATAAGAAACTGTTGCGGTGAAACATTAAATGGTAGGAATAATAGGATCTATCCTCATTTTAAGTATGAAATGAAAACGATATCAATTTCAAAGGAGAGTTGGTTATGGCCGATGTTAACAGACAAGCCGTCGAAGAAATAATTGAAGCCATTGGTGGAAAAGAAAACATTGCTTCTGCCAGTCATTGTGTAACCCGGTTACGTTTTGCGTTAAACGATGAAAGTAAGGTCGATCAAGAAAAGTTAAGTAATATTGATATGGTAAAAGGTTCGTTTGCAACAAACGGCCAATTCCAAGTTATTATTGGACAAGGACTTGTAGACAAAGTCTATAAAGAGCTCGTCAATATAACGGGAATTGGAGAAGCTTCAAAGGATGAAACGAAAAGTGCAGCGGAGAAAAACTTAAATCCGCTTCAACGTGCAATTAAAACGTTAGCCGACATTTTTATTCCTATTCTACCCGCTATCGTTACGGCTGGTTTATTGATGGGGGTAAATAACGTTTTAACGGCTCCAGATATTTTTTATCCGGGCCAAGGAATTGTAGATGTTCACGAACAGTGGGCTGATTTTGCTGGAATTATTAACTTAATTGCAAATACCGCCTTCGTGTTCCTCCCAGGTTTGATTGGTTGGTCAGCTGTAAAACGATTCGGTGGTAATCCATTACTCGGTATTGTTCTAGGGTTAATGCTCGTTCACCCTGATTTATTGAATGCATGGGCATACGGGGCAGCTTTAGAAGCTGGTGAAATTCCGTACTGGAACTTATTTGGATTAGAAATTGCGAAGTTAGGTTATCAAGGGCAGGTACTGCCGATACTTGTTGCATCCTATGTGTTGGCCAAAATGGAATTAGCGCTAAACAAACGGGTACCTGATACAATCAAGCTTTTAGTCGTGGCACCTGTTGCCTTACTTGTTACTGGTTTTATTGCATTTGTTGCGATTGGACCTGTTACTTTTACAATTGGTAACTGGATTACAGATGTTTTTGTTTGGACTTTTGGTAACTTTGCAGCCATTGGTGGTTTACTCTACGGGGCAATCTACGCACCACTTGTTATTACAGGTATGCACCATACGTTCTTAGCTGTTGATTTACAGTTAATCGGCAGCATTGGCGGAACATTCTTATGGCCGATTGTTGCTCTTTCTAATATCGCACAAGGTTCAGCAGCATTAGCGATGTACTTTGCAACAAAAGAAGATAAATTAAAAGGGTTATCATTATCATCGTCCATATCAGCATACTTAGGTATTACCGAACCGGCGATGTTTGGGGTTAACTTACGATTTAGATATCCATTCATCTGCGCAATTATCGGTGCCGCAACAGCGGGTATGTTTATTACGATAAGTAACGTTATTGCTCCATCTATCGGTGTTGGTGGTCTGCCTGCATTTTTCTCCATAGTTGCTGATAAATGGGTACCTTTCTTCATCGGTATGGGAATTGCGATCATCATCCCATTTACATTAACGTATCTGTTTGCAAAATATAAAAAATTACAGTAATAGGGTAGGTAGAAAATGAGGAAAACCTCGTTTCACATGCTCTAAATACAAAAAAATACCATTGGTTTGCCACACCTGCAGCCAATGGTATTTTTCAACATATGAGCAATTTTTTTAGACAGAAAAGATGAAGATTAGCGCTTGCGCAGAAGTTAAGGTGGTGGAGGTTAGCAATGAAAAAAGCGTGGTGGAAGGAAAGTGTTGTTTATCAAGTGTATCCTCGAAGCTTTATGGATTCGAATGGTGATGGAGTAGGCGATCTTCAAGGAATGATTTCGAAGCTTGATTATTTAAAAGAACTTGGCATTGATGTGATTTGGCTCTCACCTGTATATCGGTCACCAAATGATGATAATGGGTATGATATTAGTGATTATCAAGACATTATGGATGAATTTGGAACGATGGAAGATTGGGAACATCTTTTAGAAGAAGTACATAATCGTGGCATGAAATTAATTATGGACCTTGTTGTTAATCATAACTCAGATGAGCATCGTTGGTTTGTTGAAGCAAGGTCTTCAAAAGCAAATAAGTATCGAGATTATTATATATGGAGATCTGGAAAAGATGGGAAGGAACCAAATAACTGGGGTTCCAACTTTGGTGGTTCGGCTTGGGAATATGATGAACAGACGGATGAATACTTTTTACATCTTTTCTCTAAAAAGCAGCCTGATCTAAACTGGGAAAATCCTGTAGTGCGAAAAGAGATTTATGAAATGATGACGTGGTGGCTAGAAAAGGGAATTGACGGCTTCCGAATGGACGTTATTAATTTTATTAGTAAAGTGGAAGGTTTGCCGGATGACGAAGTAAAACCAGGTAAAAAATATGCTTCAGGTAGTAAATACTATCGGAACGGTCCGAAAATTCACGACTACTTACAAGAAATGAATAAGGAAGTGCTCTCGCAGTATGACATCATGACGGTCGGGGAAATGCCAGGAGTAACACCCGAGTTAGCTAAGCTTTATACAGATGATGATCGACATGAATTGAATATGGTCTTCCAATTTGAGCATATGGGACTCGACAATGGTGCAAACGGCAAGTGGGATTTAAAAGAACTTAACTTAAAAGATTTAAAGGCCAACTTGTCCAAATGGCAAACGGAACTCGAACACAGTGGATGGAACAGCTTATATTTTAACAATCACGATCAGCCTAGGTCCGTTTCTCGGTTTGGGGATGATCAACAATATCACCGTGAATCTGCAACGATGCTGGCAACCTTACTACATATGATGAAAGGGACACCTTATATCTATCAAGGAGAAGAATTTGGAATGACGAATGTTGTCTTTTCCTCCATTAATGATTACCGAGATATTGAAACGTTAAATTTTCACGATGAAGCGAAAGCGCAAGGTCAGACGGAAGAGCAAATCATGGCTAGTATTTATGCGAAAAGTCGCGACAACGCGAGAACCCCGGTTCAGTGGGACGATAGTGATAACGCGGGTTTTACTTCAGGAGAACCATGGATACAAGTAAATCCTAATTATAAAAAAGTGAATGCCAAGCAAGCGATGGAAGATCCAAATTCAATCTTTCATTTTTATAGAAAATTAATTCAGCTAAGAAAGCAATATGAGCTTGTTGTTTACGGCTCATATCACTTGCTACTTGAAGATCATCCTGCAGTTTTTGCTTACAAACGAACGCTAGGTCATCAAGAGTTATATGTCATTTGTAACTTTTATGGTGAACCTGCGACAGTCGATCTTGATAAAGTGAGTGGTGGCCAGTTGCTAATCAGTAATTATAAAGATACAGATAAAAACGAATTAAGACCATATGAAGCTAGAGTCTATTTAGTAGAAAATCAACGTTGAGGATGGTGCAGCAATGAACGAATGGTGGAGAAAATCAACAGTATATCAAATTTACCCAAAAAGCTTTAATGATACGACTGGAAATGGTGTAGGTGATATCCAAGGCATTATTGATAAACTAGATTATTTAAAAAAACTTGGTATTGATGTGGTCTGGCTAACGCCAATCTACAAATCACCACAGATTGATAATGGCTATGATATTAGTGACTATTTCTCAATTCATGAAGAGTACGGAACAATGGAAGACTTTGACCGATTGTTAACGGAAGCTCATAACCGCGACATTAAAATTATTATGGATATTGTGGTTAATCATACGTCGACTGAACATGAGTGGTTTAAAAAATCACAGCAATCGAAGGATAATCTATACCGTGATTTTTATATTTGGAAAGATCCGGTGGGAGGAAAAGAACCAACGAATTGGGTTTCTAAATTTGGCGGTTCCGCGTGGAAGTTAGATGAACAGACAGGTCAATATTATTTACACCTTTTTGATGTAACCCAAGCTGATCTTAACTGGGAAAACGAAGAAGTACGTAAACAAGTTTATGACATGATGCACTTCTGGTTTGAAAAAGGTGTAGACGGTTTTCGCTTAGATGTAATTAATTTAATTTCAAAAGATCAACGTTTTCCGAATGATGATGGATCTGTACCACCAGGAGACGGTCGTAAGTTTTACACAGATGGACCGCGTGTTCATGAATTTATGAAAGAAATGAACAACGAAGTGTTTTCGAAATATGACAGTATGACCGTTGGTGAAATGTCTTCGACGACAATTGAGCACTGTATTCAATATACGAACCCGGACAGTAATGAGTTAAGTATGACATTCAACTTTCATCATTTAAAAGTCGATTATCCGAACGGCGAAAAATGGGCAATTGGTGATATGGATTTCCATGCGCTAAAGGACATTCTCTCGAAATGGCAAGTGGAAATGCATAAAGGTGGCGGCTGGAATGCGCTGTTTTGGTGTAATCATGATCAACCCCGCGTAGTTACTCGTTATGGAAATGATGAAAAATATCATAATGAATCAGCGAAAATGCTGGCGACTACTATTCATATGATGCAAGGCACACCGTACATTTACCAAGGTGAAGAGTTTGGAATGACGGATCCTAAGTTTGAAAACATCAAGGAATATCGTGATGTTGAAACTTTGAACTATTATGAAATCATGAAGCAAAAAGGTATGCCAGAAGATGAAATCATGGAAATCATTAAGCGGAAATCCCGTGATAACTCAAGAACTCCAGTTCAATGGAATGATGAAAAAAATGCAGGGTTTACGACGGCGACTCCTTGGATCGATGTCGCAAGAAACTATAAGGAAATCAATGCAGAAAAAGCGGTTCAAGATGAAAATTCAATCTTTTATCACTATCAAAAATTAATCCAATTACGAAAAGAATACAACATTATTACGTATGGAGATTATGAGTTGTTAGATCGCGACCATGACAATCTCTTTGCTTATGTTCGATCTTCTAATGATGAGAAGCTTCTTGTAATCAATAACTTCTCTGCAAACGAAGTGATGTATGAACTGCCGTCATCCATTGAAGTTGATTCATTTAATTCTGAATTACTTATTTCAAATTATAATGACTCTGCCTCCATAGCAAATGCCGTAAACATTCGCCCTTACGAATCGGTCGTTTATCACCTTACTAAAAAGTGATACAATTGTAATTGGTGATATTTGTGAAAAATAAGTACGTGAAAATATACGAAGAACTATCAATAAAAATCGAAGAAGGAGACTATCCAGTCAATAGTCTTCTTCCTTCAGAAAACGAACTAGTTGAACTATATGCGACGTCACGGGAAACGATTCGTAAAGCACTAAAGTTACTTTCTGAGCATGGGTATATTCAAAAGGTGCAAGGAAAAGGTTCCATTGTACTGGATGTCCAGAAGTTCAACTTTCCGATTTCAGGGCTTGTTAGTTTCAAGGAACTGGCAAAAAAAATGGGTGGTCGTGCAAGTACGACCGTAGAAGAGTTTTCCGAACTAAAGCCAGGTTCTTTTCTAAAGGAACAATTGAAGGTGACCGATGAAGATAAAGTTTGGAAGGTCCTTCGTGTCCGAGAAATCGCAAAAGAGAAGATCATACTAGACAAAGATTATTTATTAGAAAAATATGTCCCTAACCTTACAAGGTCAATTTGTGAAAATTCGATTTATGAATACATTGAAAACGATCTAGGGCTAACGATTAGCTTTGCAAAAAAAGAAATTACGGTTGAAGAGCCGACCGAAGAAGATCGACGTTATCTTGATCTGGACGGTTTTGTTAATATCGTCGTTGTTAAAAACTTTGTGTATTTAGATGATGCTAGTTTATTTCAATATACAGAGTCCCGTCACAGACCGGATAAATTTCGGTTCGTCGATTTTGCGAGACGAAAAATAAATTAAAAGATGAACGTGCACTCTTGCTTCTCTCTAAATAGTTAGTTAGAAGCAGGGGTGTTTTTTGTTTTTCAATGATTAATGCTTTTGTTTAATCAGCGATTTTAACGAATGAGGAGAAATTGGTTTTTAATGACTGTGTTCTCGAAAAGATGGAAGAGTGAAACTAAGTTAGTTGCTGTTCGTATATAAATGAATAACTACATATGAAGAGGTGACGTCATTGAACAGGCTTAGACCGTTAGTACTGTTATCGTTCGTTTCTGTCATGTTTCTGATCATCTATTATTCTGTAAATACAGAACCCGTTTACCCGCTCCAAACTGTTACTAAAGAAGACATAACCGAGTCGATTGAGCAATTTAATAAACAGTTTGACCTGAATACGGAAATAAGATCCAAGACACCAACCTATGAAACAAGGGCCAATGAAAGTATAGGTCAATATATTGCAAAACATAAATGGACGCCTAAAGAAATTGAAAATTTGGTGAGTGAAATACCGATCTATACGATTTCTGTGCTCGTTGAAATGGATCATTTTGAAGTCGACCCTTTCACAGCGGAAGTGGTTCGTGCCAGTAATATCTTCTACGAGATTGATAGTGAACAAGAAGTGAGTGAATTTATTGAGAAGGTTTTTGGAGTTGGCTTTGAAAAAGTAGATGAGGAGCACACCTTTTTTGGAGAGGTAGAACAGATTTACAGTCGTGGTGAAGTGATCGGAGATATTGAGGAAAAGCTAAGTATTACTCTTACCGATCATGCAATTATTGGATTTCATAAGTATGGTGAAGTTGATGATTTTCAACTCTCAACATCATTATTTAACGTTTGGGAACTGATCTTAATCCTTATCTTTATGGTTACGATAGTCATTATTGCAATCGTTGCAACTGTTCAACTGATTAAAAGGCTGAACAAAAACGAAATAGAAACCTTTTTAGGTCCTTTTTTGATTTCTCTATTAGCTGGGGTCGGATGGTTTTTTGGACTTTACTTAGCAATGGGTACCGTTGACGTGTTTAGTCTACTCTTTACAGGTGTATTAACATATACGACGTTTATCATCCTTCTGATAACGGCGAAGAAAGCAGACTACGTGCAGCCATTCAGCCAAATAGCGATCAAGCTTCAACCTGCCGTGTGGAATGGATTTTTGCTGATGCTCGTCTCAACGGTTTTAGTAACCATTTTTTATGGAATCAGGGCACAGTTTGGGGCATGGACGTCACCCGTTATGGACTACTCCATATTTTTAAATACATCGCTATGGGCTTTACCTGTGTTTGCTTTATCTTTAGGAATTTGTGCATCAATTAGTGAAGAGACCATTTTCAGGCGGTATTTAATACCAGCGTTTGACCACTGGGGTGTGATTTTCTCAGTGATAGCGACTTCTTTCTAATGGGGGATTGGACATATGGGATATCATATGGTCCCATGGCATATTCGTATATTTGAGTTTATGATTGTTGTCGGACCATTCTTTTATTTTGTGTACAAAAGGTATGGATTCGTTACAGCGATCTTCTGTCACTACTTTTACAACAGTTTATTGGGTTCGATCTTTCTTATCTCGATTTATTGGCCGGTTGGCGTATTGTCAGTTGTTTTAACATTAGTTCCATTTCTTGTCTTCTTGAAACGATCACCTGAAAAAAGAGGCAGTTTGCTGTTCCGGTCGGTGAGCTAGATAAGTTTTGAGAGGATTATTAAGTGAGATTACCCCAAAAGAGATAGCCAGGTTAATTAAACGACGAAGAAGATCTGTATTTATGGATTGCAATATTACTATTCCTGATAGTGGTAAAAAGGATCTGAGTTGAGGTTTAGATCAATAGTATTCCTGGAACTGGTAAAAATGAGGTCTAAGTTGAGGTTTAGATCAATAATATTCCTGGAAATGGTAAAAATGAGGTCTAAGTTGAGGTTTAGATCAATAATATTCCTGGAAATGGTAAAAATGAGGTCTAAGTTGAGGTTTAGACCAAGAATATTCCTGGAACTGGTAAAAACGAGATCTAAGTTGAGGTTTAGACCAAGAATATTCCTGGAACTGGTAAAAACGAGATCTAAGTTGAGGTTTAGA